>DATHRP010000392.1:0-11849 GCA_035465195.1 Afifellaceae bacterium
GGTCTCCAACTTCGTCATCGATCTCGGCCTCGGCGAGAAGACGAAGGAGAAGGTGAAGATCGGCGACATGGTGACCATGGACGAGCCGCTGATCGAGATCGGCGACAAGATCGTTTCCAAGGCGATCGACAACCGCATCGCCTGCTGGCTCGGCATCGAGGCCGTCCGCGCCCTCGGCAAGGCCAAGCACGGCGCCGAGATCCATGTCGCCTTCACCAGCCAGGAGGAGGTCGGCCTGCGCGGGGCGCGCACCGCCGCCTTCGCCGTCAAGCCCGATATCGGCATCGGCATCGACACCACGCTCGCCTGCGACACGCCGGGCGTGCCCGAGCAGGACCGGACGACCGAACAGGGCAAGGGCTTCGGCCTGCACGTCAAGGATTCCAGCTTCATCGCCGACCGCGAACTGGTCGCCGAGTTCGAGGCGCTCGCGGAAAAGAACAAGATCCCCTACCAGCGCACCATGCTGCGCGCGGGCGGCCAGGACGGCGCCGCCGCCCAGCAGGCCGCCGCCGGCGCCCGCGCCGTGGGCATCGTCGTCGGCACCCGCTACATCCACACCGTCACCGAGATGCTGCACAGGAGCGACCTGGAGGCGGCCCGCGATATCCTGGCCGCCTACCTCAAGCAGACCTGACCCCGCGACCGGCGCCGGATGCCCCGCCCCATTGACCGGGTGCGGCAATTCTGGTGAAGGTCGCGCCAATCCTTGAACGGGCGGCGGGGCCGCTGAACGAACGACCAACGACCGGACCGCACATGGCTTCCGAAAAGCAGAGTACAGAACGATACAATCCGCGCACCGTCGAGGCGCACTGGCAGAGGGTCTGGGACGAGCGCGACCTCTATCGCTGCGACAATGATGATCCGCGGCCGAAATATTACGTCCTGGAGATGTTCCCCTACCCTTCAGGCCGCATCCATATCGGTCACACCCGCAACTACACGATGGGCGACGTGGTGGCGCGCTACATGCGGGCGAAGGGTTTCAACGTCCTGCATCCGATGGGCTGGGACGCCTTTGGCATGCCGGCGGAGAACGCCGCCATGCAGAACAAGGTCCATCCCAAGGACTGGACCTACCAGAACATCGCCACCATGAAGGCGCAGCTCAAGCTGATGGGCTTTTCCATCGACTGGTCGCGCGAATTTGCCACCTGCGATCCTGAATATTACGCCCACCAGCAGAAGCTGTTCCTCGATTTCCTGGCGGCCGGCCTGGTCTCGCGCAAGACCGCAAAGGTCAACTGGGACCCGATCGACCAGACCGTGCTCGCCAACGAGCAGGTGATCGACGGCAAGGGCTGGCGTTCAGGCGCCGAAGTGGAGCAGCGCGAGCTGACCCAGTGGTTCTTCCGGATCACCGAGTACAGCCAGGACCTGCTCGACGCCATCGACACGCTCGACCGCTGGCCGGAGCGTGTGCGGCTGATGCAGCGCAACTGGATCGGCCGCTCCGAGGGCCTGCGCATCCGCTTCGAATTCGAGACACCGCCGTCGTCCGGCGATCCGGTGCTGGAGATCTTTACCACCCGGCCGGACACGCTCTTCGGCGCCTCCTTCATGGCGTTGTCGCCCGACCATCCGGTTTCCGCCCAGTGCGCGAAGGAGAACCCGGAGCTTGCCGCCTTCATCGAACAGTGCCGGCGCATGGGCACAACGGCCGAGGCGATCGAGACGGCGGAGAAGCGCGGTTTCGACACCGGCCTCACGGTCCGTCATCCGGTCGTGGAAGGCAAGCTCCTGCCGGTCTACGTCGCCAACTTCGTGCTGATGGAATACGGCACTGGCGCCATTTTCGGCTGTCCGGGTCACGACCAGCGTGACCTCGATTTCGCCAACAAGTACGGCCTGCCGGTGGTCCCGGTGGTGATGCCGAAGGGCGCCGACCCCGCGGCCTTCTCCATAACCACCGAAGCCTTCCTGGAGGATGGCGAGATCATCAATTCCGAATTCCTGGACGGCCTGTCGGTACCCGACGCCAAGGAAGCGATCGCGGTCAAGCTGGAGAACATCGAGGTCGCCGGCGCGCCGCAGGCGGCCCGCGAGGTCAATTTCCGCCTGCGCGACTGGGGCATTTCGCGCCAGCGCTACTGGGGCTGCCCGATCCCGGTCATCCATTGCGAGACCTGCGGCGCAGTGCCCGTGCCCGATGCCGACTTACCGGTGCGGCTGCCGGACGACATCACCTTCGACCGGCCTGGGAATCCGATCGACCATCACCCGACCTGGAAGAACGCCGACTGCCCGAAATGCGGCAAGCCCGGGCGGCGGGAAACCGACACCATGGATACCTTCGTGGATTCCTCCTGGTATTTCGCCCGCTTCACCGCGCCTCAGGCCGCCACACCGACCGACCGTGCTGCGGCCAACGACTGGCTGCCGGTCGACCAGTATATCGGCGGCATCGAGCACGCCATCCTGCACCTGCTCTATTCGCGTTTCTTCACCCGCGCCATGCACAGGACCGGCCATCTCGATCTCGACGAGCCGTTCGCCGGCCTGTTCACCCAGGGCATGGTCGTGCACGAGACCTACCGCCGCGCCGACGGCGAATGGCTGGCGCCCGCCGACGTCCGGCTCGAGGGACATGACGCCGACCGCAAGGCCTACGAGATCGCATCCGGCAAGGAGCTGAAGATCGGCTCGCTGGAGAAGATGTCGAAATCCAAGAAGAACACGGTCGGGCCGGAAGAGATCACAGGCTCCTACGGTGCCGACACCGCGCGCTGGTTCATGCTCTCCGATTCGCCGCCGGAGCGCGACGTCGAATGGTCCGATGCCGGCGTGGAAGGTGCCCATCGTTTTGTCCAGCGCATCTGGCGCACGGTGATGGCCGCCGCGCCTATCGTTGCCGGTGCCGCCGGCAACGGCGAGATGAGCGAGGCCGCGACCGTACTGATGCGTGAGGCGCATCGCACGCTGAAGGCCGTCTCGGAAGATGTCGAGGGCCTTCGCTTCAACGTGGCGATCGCCCGCCTGCACGCCCTGCTGCCGCAAATTGCCGGTGTCGACGCGGATACGGCGAAGGCCGATCCGTCGCTCGCCCGCGCTCTTTCGGCCGCGCTCGACATGTTCATCCAGATGATCGCGCCGGTCATGCCGCATCTGGCCGAGGAATGCTGGCGCCGCCTCGGCCGCGAGGGCCTGGTCGCCGAGACGCCGTGGCCGGACGTCGAGGCGGCCTACCTCAAGCAGGACACGATCACACTGCCCGTGCAGGTCAACGGCAAGAAACGCGCCGAGCTCACCGTTGCAAGCGACGCGTCCGGTGATACGATCGAACAGGCGGCGCTCGAGCTCGACGCCGTCCGGAAATTTCTCGACGGCCGGCCGCCGAAAAAGGTTATCGTCGTGCCGGGACGAATCGTTAACGTGGTTGGCTGACCGTGCTTGAACCTCGCACTGCCGCAATCCTCGCCGCCATGGCCGCGGCCCTCATGCTGGCCGGCTGCCAGGTGCGGCCGCTCTATGGCGACAGCGCCGGCGCCGGTCTGTCGGAGACCAGCGACACGGTGCGGCAGTCGCTGAGTGAGATCGACGTCGCGCTGCCGCGCGACCGTTTGGAACAGGCCTTCCGCAACGCGCTTCTGTTCAACCTGCAGGGCGGCAACGGTCCCGCCGCGACGCGCTACCGGCTGACCTACCGTCTCGTCGTCCGCGAACAGCAGATCGCTCTGGAGGAGATCACCGGCACGCCGAGGTCGTATCAGTTGCAGGGCGAGCTTTCCTACCTGCTGGAGGACGCGGGCACCGGCGAGGCGCTGATGACCGATCGGGTGAGTGCCATCGCCTCCTATGACCGCTCGTCACAGAATTTCGCCAATGTCCGCGCCCGGCGCGACAGCGAGGACAGGGTCGGCAACGAACTCGCCCGTCAGGTCGAGATCCGCATCGCCAGCTATTTCGCGGCGCGGTGAAGCCGGGGACCGGCCATGGTCGCCATAAAACCCCAGGAGATCGACCGCTATCTCGCCGCACCGCCGGCCGACGTCCGACTGTTCCTGATCTTCGGTCCCGATGCCGGCGCCGTTACCGAGCGCGCCCGGGCGCTGGAGAAGCTCGCCCAGTCCCGCGATCCGGCCGGCGGCAGCCTGATCCGTCTCGATTCCGATGAGGTCGCGGCCGATCCGGGCCGGGTCAGCGACGAGGCCCGCTCCGTATCGATGTTCGGCGGCGAGCCCGTTCTCGCCGTCCGCGTTGCCGACGGCCGGCACAATGTCATGCCGGCGCTCGCCCCGCTGCTCGAGGATCCTCCCGACGGCGCCTGGGTCATCGTCGAGGCCGGTGACCTGAAACCGTCGAGCGCCCTGCGCAAGGGCTTCGAGGCCTGCTCCGCCGCCGCCGCCGTGCCGTGCTACGAGCTCGATGCCCGCGACCTTGGGCGCATGGTGCGCACCATGATCGCCGACGCGGGCCTGACGATCGACGACGATGCCGCCGAGGCGCTCATCGCCGGCCTCGGCGCCGATCGCCTGGCGAGTCGCAACGAGATCGAGAAGCTGATCCTTTACGCCGGCGGCGACGACCCGGTGACGATCGACCATGTCCACGCCGCCGTGGGCGAGAACCTTGCCTACCGCTCCGATCGCATCATCGACGCCGCCCTGCTTGGCAAATCGGCCGACATGGATGGCGACCTGGTACGGCTGGAGAACGAGGGCCAGTCGGCGAGCGGCCTCGCCACGCAACTGATGCGCCATATCACGACCCTGCAGGCGCTGCGCGAGCGGGTCGACGGCGGCGTCAGCCCGCGCCAGGCTGTCGAGGGTGCGCGGCCTCCGGTATTCTTCAAACGCCGGGCGTCCGTCACCGAAGCGCTCGGCCGCTGGCCGGCCGACCATCTGCGGCGCGCCCGCCTTGCGACCGGCGAGGCGATCGCCGCCTCGCGCCGGCATCCGCAGCTGGAACATACTTTGGTGTCCGACGCGCTGCACCGGATTGCCGCCATCGCGCGCCGGCTGGAACGCGGACGACAGGCCTGAGCCTTAAGTCACAGTTTCCAAATAATGTGATCTTAACCGGCCGTTAACCGCGCAGCTTGCGGCAGAGTGAATCGAGCTGATCGAGCGAACCATAGGCGATGCGAAGCTCGCCCTTGCCGTCGGCCCTGTGGCGGATGTCGAACTTCAGCCCGAGCTGCGCCTCCAGCTCCCTTTCCAGCGCCCGCGTATTGGGGTCCTTTTCCGCCGGAGCCCTGGAAACCGCCTTCTTTTGCGGCGACTGAACGAGTTTCTCGGTCTCGCGGACCGACAGGCCGTTTTCCACCACCTGCTTCGCCAGGGCGCCGGCATCCGGCGCATTGACCAGCGCGCGGGCATGGCCCGCCGACAATTGGCCGGCGCGGACATGGTCGATCACCTCGTCCGGCAGTTTTAACAATCTCAGCGTATTTGTAACATGCACCCGGCTCTTGCCGATCGTCGTCCCGAGGTCGGCCTGGGTATAGCCGAACTCCTCGATCAGCGCCTGGTAGCCCAGTGCTTCTTCCACCGGGTTGAGGTCGGCCCGCTGGACGTTTTCCACAATCGCCAGCTCCAGCGCCTCCTTGTCGGAGACGTCGAGCAGGGTCACCGGCACGTCGTGCAGCCCGGCCTTCTGCGCCGCCCGCCAGCGCCGCTCGCCGGCTATGATTTCGTAGGCGTCCGGCCGGTCCGGGATCGGCCGCACGACGATCGGCTGAACCAGCCCATGGGCCTGGATCGAGACGGCCAGGTCGTCGAGATCCTCCTGTGCAAAACTTGTGCGTGGATTACGGGGATTGGGGTGGATAAAGGCGAGCGGCACCGTCTTGCGGTCGCTCCGGTCGGTGGCCGGTTGGTCGTTGCCAGACGCGGCCGGTTGAGGTTTCGGAGCATAGTCGCCGAGCAGGGCGTCGAGCCCGCGACCCAGCCGTCTTGTCGGTTCAGGTGCCATTCGTTCAGTCTCTATGCGGCGCGCAGGCCGCGCTCACGGTGGATGATCTCGCTGGCCAGCTTCAGGTAGGCCTGGCTGCCGGCGCATTTCAGGTCGTAGAGCAGCGCCGGCTTTCCGTGCGACGGCGCCTCCGAGATCCGCACGTTCCTCGGGATGATGGTCTTGTAGACCGTCTCGCCCATATGCTCGCGGACGTCCTCCACCACCTGCATGGAAAGCTTGTTGCGCTGGTCGTACATGGTGAGCACGATACCGTGGATGGAAAGCTCCGGATTGAGGCCGGCGCGCACCTTCTCCACGGTCGTCAGGATCTGGCTGAGACCCTCCAGCGCGAAGAACTCGCATTGCAGGGGCACCAGCACGGCATGGCTCGCCGCCATGGCGTTGATCGTCAGCAGGTTCAGCGACGGCGGGCAGTCGACCAGCACGTAGGTATAGGTCTCACCCTCGTCGTCCGTGCCGAGTTCCGCGATCGCCTTGCGCAGCCGGAAGCTGCGGTCTTCGAATTCGGCGATCTCCAGCTCGATGCCGAGCAGGTCCAGCGTCGACGGCGCGATGGAGAGCCGCGGGATCGCCGTCTTCTGTGCGACGAACCGGAGCGGCATGTCCTCCATCAGCACGTCGAAGGTCGACAGTTCCCGCGCATCGCGGCCGATGCCGAGACCCGTGGAAGCGTTGCCCTGTGGGTCGAGGTCGACGATCAGCACACTCTCGCCGATCGCCGCCAGCGCCGTGCCGAGGTTGATCGCCGTCGTCGTCTTGCCGACGCCGCCCTTCTGGTTGGCGACGCAGATGACCCGCGGCATTGCCGGCAACGCTGCTGATTGCCCGTTCATGTCAGCTCTTTTCCTTCAGGTTGCGGACGGCGATGATTCGGCCTCCGGGGTCGGTAACGCTGTCCGTTATTACCAGATCGTAGCCCCAATATTTAGAAGCTTCTTGCTCTTCATGCACAAAATCTTGACCTTTTGGCAGCAAAAGCACCGTTTCCGGCTCCATCAGCGGCGCCGCCAGGCGGCAAAGGTCGGCGAACGGCGCGAGCGCCCGGGCGCTGACCACGTCTACACCATCATGAGGCCTCGTTGCGAAACTTTCGATGCGCTCGCAGGCGACATCAACAGGTGCGTTCGTCGCCCGCGCCACCGCGCGCAGGAAGGCGCATTTCTTGTTGTTCGATTCCACCAGCGTGACATGCGCACCGCCAGTTTCCGCCAGAAGGATGGCGATCACCATGCCCGGGAAGCCGGCGCCGCTGCCGAGATCGATCCACCGTCGCGCCTCAGGCATCGCCGCCAGAAGCTGAACACTGTCGAGAACGTGCCGCGACCAGACCGCCTTCAGCGTCGAGGCGGAGACGAGGTTGTGGGTCGCCTGCCATTTCTCCAGCAATGCGACGTAGGCTCTGAGCCCGTCTTTCGCGCGCTCCGTGACGAAACCGAACCGGTCGAGACAAGCTGGACCCTCGCCCGCATTTCCGCCGATCACGTCAGGCCGCACCCCGGACATCGCCGCGCCGCCTGACATGGGCGAGCAGCAGCGTCAGCGCCGCCGGCGTGACCCCCTCGATCCGCCCTGCCTGGGCGAGCGTCGCCGGCCGCACCGATTCGAGCTTCTGGCGGATCTCGTTCGACAGGCCCGGTATCGTCGCATAGTCCAGATCGGCCGGAAGGGCGAGCGCCTCGTCGCGGCGAAGCGCGGCGATATCGCTCTGCTGCCGGTTCAGGTAGACGGCATACCGAGCGTCGATGGCAACCTGCTCGGCGATTGCCGGATCGAGCGCGCCGAGCTCCGGCCAGATCCGTGTCAGCGCTGTCATGTCGATTTCGGGATATGCCAGCAGCTGGAAGGCCGTCCGCCGCGTGCCGTCGCGGTTGACCGCCAGCCCCTGCCGCGCCGCCTCGTCAGGCGTCACGCTCAGCGTGTCGAGCCGCGCCCGCGCATCCTCGAGCGCGCCGCGCTTCGCCTCGAAGGCGCGCTGGCGTTCGCTGCCGACACAGCCGGCCGTCAGCCCGACCGGCGTCAGCCGCTGGTCGGCATTGTCGGCCCTCAGCGACAGCCGGTACTCGGCGCGCGAGGTGAACATGCGGTAGGGCTCGCTGACACCGCGCGTCACCAGGTCGTCGATCATCACGCCGAGATAGGCGTCGGCCCGGCTGACGATCAGCGCGTCCGAGCCGCCGGCCGCCCGCGCCGCGTTGAGCCCTGCGATCAACCCCTGCGCGCCGGCTTACTCGTACCCGGTCGTGCCGTTGATCTGGCCGGCGAGATAGAGCCCCGGCAGCCGGTTGCATTCCAGCGATGGCGCGAGTTCGCGCGGATCGACATGATCGTATTCGATAGCGTAGCCGGGCTTCAGGATCGTGCACCTTGCAAGCCCCGGGATCGAATGGACGAACGCCTCCTGCACATCGGCCGGCAGCGATGTCGATATCCCGTTCGGGTAGATTGTCGGATCGTCGAGCCCTTCCGGCTCGAGGAATATCTGGTGGCTTTCCCGGTCGGCAAATCGGACGATCTTGTCCTCCAGCGACGGACAATAGCGCGGGCCGGTGCTCTCGATCTTTCCGGAATACATTGCCGAACGGCCGATATTGTCGGCGACGATCTGGTGCGTCTCCACCGTCGTCCGGGTGATATGGCAGTCCACCTGCGGCGTCGTGATCCGCTCCGTCAGCGCCGAGAAGGGTTCCGGCGGATCGTCGCCCGGCTGACGGTCGAGGCCCGACCAGTCGATCGTCCGCCCGTCGAGGCGCGGCGGCGTGCCGGTCTTCAGCCGGCCGAGCGACAGTCCGGCTTCGCTCAGAGCGGCCGAGAGGCCGAGCGACGGCGCCTCGCCGGCGCGCCCGGCCGGAATGGTCTGGTCGCCGATATGGATGAGCCCGCGCAGAAAGGTTCCGGTGGTGAGCACCGTCGCCGCGGACGTGATTCGACGCCTGTCGGCGAGCACGATGCCGGCAATACGGCCGTTCTCGAGAACGAACGACGCCGCCTCGCCCTCAACCACGTCGAGATTGTCGGTCGCGCGGATCGCCGCCTGCATCGCCTTGCGGTAAAGCGCCCTGTCGGCCTGGGCCCGGGGCCCCCGCACCGCAGGTCCCTTGCGCCTGTTGAGCACCCGGAACTGGATGCCGGCCCGGTCGATCACTCGGCCCATCAGCCCGTCCAGCGCGTCGATCTCGCGCACCAGGTGGCCCTTGCCGAGCCCGCCGATCGCCGGATTGCACGACATCTCGCCGATCGTATCGAACCGGTGCGTCACCAGGACCGTCCGCGCCCCGAAGCGCGCGGCGGCCGCGGCGGCCTCCGTTCCGGCGTGGCCGCCACCGACGACGACCACGTCCGCCCGGATGTCGCTATGGTTCGAAGTGTTGGTCATGGACGGCGATCTAGCGCATTCGGTCTGCGTATGGAAGAACCATCCGGTCCGCCATCATTCGTCGCACCGTCAGGATTCCGCTGGTATCCGGTTTGCGAATAAGGCAAAAGCCGGACATTGGCGCGGAACACGGCGCGCCGGACGGGGCGGGGCATGCCGCGCAATCTGACATCAATGACCGGAGACATCTTCGGCGGTCTTACCGCCGCCGTTATCGCTTTGCCGCTGGCACTCGCCTTCGGCGTCGCCTCCGGCATCGGACCAATCGCCGGGCTCTACGGCGCCATCGCGGTTGGCTTCTTCGCGGCGATCTTCGGCGGCACGCCGGCCCAGGTGTCCGGGCCGACCGGACCGATGACGGTCGTCATGGCTGTGGTCGTCGCCGAACATGCCGACCATCTGGGCGAGGCATTCGCGATCGTCATCCTCGGAGGCGCCTTCCAGCTTCTCTTCGGCGTCCTCAAGGTCGGACGCTACGTCTCCTACACGCCGCATTCTGTCGTCTCCGGCTTCATGTCGGGCATCGGGGTTATCATCATCCTGATCCAGACCCTGCCGTTCTTCGGCCTTGCCACCGTGCCCGGCGGCCCGGTCGGCGCCATCCGCGCCTGGCCCGAAATCGCCACCTCGTTCAACATGCATGCTCTGGTCATCGCGTCGCTCTCGCTGGCCATCATGGTCTTCTGGCCGCGCCGGCTCGGCACCGTCCTGCCGGCACCGCTGGCCGCGCTGATCGCCGGCACGCTGATCGGGCTGCTTGTCCTTCAGCGGGCACCGATCATCGGCGAGGTCCCGACCGGCCTTCCCGAACTGCACGCGCCTGAAATATCGTTCGCCGCTTTGCCGACCATCGTCCAGCCGGCACTGATCCTGGCCCTGCTCGGCTCGATCGACAGCCTGTTAACGTCGCTGGTGGCCGATTCCATCACCCGCACCCGGCACAATTCCGACCGCGAGCTGATCGGCCAGGGCATCGGCAACATGGTCGCCGGCCTGATCGGCGGCCTGCCCGGCGCCGGCGCGACCATGCGCACGGTGATCAACGTTCGGGCCGGCGGCAGGACCCCGCTATCCGGCGCATTGCACGCCGTCGTTCTGTTCGCCCTTGTCCTTGGTCTCGGTCCTGTAGCGGAAGTGATCCCCCACGCTGCGCTGGCCGGCATCCTGGCAAAGGTCGGCTGGGATATCATCGACTGGGGCTATCTGAGACGCATCCGCCGCGCCCCGCGGGACAAGGTCATCGTCATGCTGGTGACGCTCGGCCTCACCGTCTTCGTCGACCTGATCACCGCCGTTGCTGTCGGTCTTATTCTGGCCGGGTTCGTCACCGCCCGCTGGATGGAAGTGGACGAACTGAAGGGCATTACCCATCTCGCCTTGGCCGACACTGAAAACGAACTCACCGCCGAGGAGCGCAGCGAGATCGAGAAGTTCGATGGCCGGATCGGCCTGGTCCTGTTCCGCGGCCGCTTCTCCTATGCATCCGCCCGCGAACTAGTCCAGCGCACCGGCTCGCAGATGGCGGGATATGAGGCGATGATCTTCGACTTTTCACACGCTGCCCATATCGACACCAGCGCGGCCCTCGCCATCGAGCAGATGCTCGATACGGCGTCGGGAGAATCCCGCGGCTGTATCATTGCCGGGCTTTCGGGCGCCGCGGAGAAGACGCTCGATTCGCTCGGCGTCCTCGATCATCTGCCGGACGAAAACATCGTCAAAACCCGGATCGCGGCGATCCGGCGGGCGTCGGCGTTGCTGGAGAAGCCGGCGCCCTAGTCGGACGTTTCACGTGGAACATTCGTGACGCATGCCCAAGGCGCGGCAGGTCTCTACAGCCTTTCCGGAAATCCGTTAGCGTTTGAGATGATAGGTCAGCGCCATCGCAACGCAATGCTTCAGCGGCGCGACCGGAACCGGTTCGTCCAGGCTGAGGATCACCGCCCGGTTTCCGTCGAACGAAAGCTGGCCGTCATAGTGATCGCGAAACATCGGCACCAGCCGGGTCTGGCAGTGGACGAACAGTCCATACAGTCGGTCTTCACCCCTGATCGCGTCGATACGGATCGTGCTGCCGCTCTTCGGCCGTTCCGGCAGATAGGCTGGCTGGCCCCATTTCAGGCATTCGATGATCCGCCCGACACCGTCCGTCTCCTCTGCGGTGGCAAGGATCAGGTCACGCAGGTCCAGCAGTCGCTCGCGCACAGCCTCGGGATAGGTCGCGAAAACCTCGCTCACCCGCTCATTCTCGATTGGCTTGCGGTACTGCACAAGACACCTCATCGGGTTTCATGTGAAACAATCGATCGATCGTAACAGGTACGAATCGATCCTCGGGTCGACTATACGGTGTTTCACGTGAAACGAATTCACGTGCCCTCAGTCCCGGTCCTGGCGCTAGATCGATTTCCACCGGAGCCGAATCGTCACGTTTCCGAATCGAGCCAAAGGTCGATCCGCCTGTTTCACGTGAAACCTCACTTGCCGATACAGAACTCCCCGAACAGCCGGTCGAGGACATCCTCTACATCGATCCGGCCTGTGACCCGGCCGATTC
>DATHRP010000393.1:0-5330 GCA_035465195.1 Afifellaceae bacterium
GGCAATCGAACCGCCCTGCGTGCGTCGATCGCCGGATCGGCCAGCACGATCCTGGGCGGTCGGCCGGCGCGCACGTCGATATTCGACCGTCCCGAATACCGGCCGATCGAGCATCGGTCCGGCCAGCCGGGCGACCCGCAACATGGCCACCGCCATACCCGCGGCCACAAGTGCAACCGCGAGCCAGACCCGGAAGGTTCGATTCTGCCGGTAGCGCCAGGCGCCGACAATTGCAGTTAGAACGGCGGCCAGGACGATGGCCGGCAGCGTCGGCTCGCGCGGCAATTGACCGTATAGGAGGATGCCTGCGGCAAACAGGACCGGGGTCCACAGGAATGACCGGCGCTGGCCGCATTCTGCGACGAACTGATTGCGCAGAGCCCCGATCCCGCGGTCCACGGAAACCACGGGATTCCGGGCCTGCTCGACCGCGACCTGGCGTTTAGTACCCGCAAGTCCTTCAACCGATCGGACCGGCAGCCGGAATTCCGGCTG
The DNA here is from genome assembly GCA_035465195.1 of Afifellaceae bacterium. Taxonomy (GTDB): domain Bacteria; phylum Pseudomonadota; class Alphaproteobacteria; order Rhizobiales; family Afifellaceae; genus CAMYKZ01. Next base: position 496 of record DATHRP010000393.1, read on the forward strand.
GCGTTGTTCGGCCTGCTGGTCCTGTCTGCCTGTCTCGGTCAAGGATTCCCCCGTGCGGGCGACCTGTTGCGGCGGTGCCCGACTATGCTACACACTGCGCATCGCTGCTGGCCAGCATCCGTTCGATCCGAATTCCATGTCAGATACCGTCGTTACCCGCTTTGCGCCGTCGCCGACCGGCTTCCTTCATATTGGAGGTGCCCGCACGGCCCTGTTCAACTGGCTCTATGCCCGCCACTGCGGCGGCACCATGCTGCTGCGGATCGAGGACACCGACCGCGAGCGCTACAACGAGGACGCCGTCGCCGCGATCCGCGACGGCCTGGCATGGCTCGGCCTGACCTGGGAGGGCGAGCCGGTCTCGCAATACGCCCGCCGCGAACGCCATGCGGAAGTCGCCCACCAGCTCGTGGAGGCCGGACAGGCCTATCGCTGCTACGCCTCCCAGGAGGAACTCGCCGAAATGCGCGAGAAGGCCCGGGCGGAAGGCCGGCCACCCGGCTATGACGGCCGCTGGCGGGACCGCGACCCTTCCGAGGCGCCGGCAGGTGTCGCGCCGGTCATCCGCATCAAGGCGCCGGCCGACGGCGAGACCCCGGTTGCCGACAAGGTGCAGGGCGACGTCCGGTTTCCCAACAAGGATCTCGATGACTTCGTGATCCTGCGCTCGGACGGTTCTCCGACCTACATGCTGGCTGTGGTCGTCGACGATCACGACATGGGTGTCACGCACGTCATCCGGGGCGACGACCACCTCACCAATGCCGCGCGGCAGACGATCATCTACCAGGCCATGGGCTGGGGCATTCCCGTTTGGGCCCATATTCCGCTGATCCACGGTCCCGACGGTGCGAAGCTGTCTAAGCGCCACGGCGCCCTCGGCATCGAGGCCTATCGGGCCATGGGTTACCTGCCGGAGACGTTGTGCAACTATCTGGCCCGGCTCGGCTGGGCGCACGGCGACGATGAGATCTTCTCGATGGAACAAGCGGTCGAATGGTTCGATCTCGACGGGATCGGCAAGGCCGCCGCGCGGTTCGATTTCGCCAAGCTGGCCAATCTCAACGGGCATTATATCCGCGAGGCGGACGACCAGGACCTCGTGGACGCAATCGAGGCGATCCTGCCGGAAATCGAGGGCGGCACAGCCTTCGGCAGCGAGTTCGAGCCGTTCGCGCGCAAGAAGCTCGCCGTCTCCATGCCGGGCCTGAAGGAACGCGCTAAGACGCTTGTGGAACTGATCCAGTCCGCCGAATACCTCGTGGCGGAGCGACCGCTGGTGCTCACGGAGAAAGCCCGGGCGCAAATCGACGACGAGGCCCGCAAATACCTGTCCGATCTCGCTTTCCGGCTCTCCGACTGCCCCTGGAATGTCGAGGCGCTGGAAAATGTCGTCCGCCAATATGCCGACGAGAACGACCTCAAGCTCGGCAAAATCGCGCAGCCGCTCCGTGCAGCGCTCACCGGAACGACCACATCTCCGGGCATTTTCGACGTTTTGCTGGCTTTGGGGCGGCAGGAGAGCCTCGCGCGGATCCACGACCAGGCCAAGTGAAGCCGCATCGACCTTTGGCCAGCTTGCAGTGCACTGCAAAAACGGCTACCCCAAGCCATCAGAATTCTTCTCTCATTGCGTCTGGGGGGCAGTTGGCCCGGTAATTCCGGCACCCTGCCTCGGACTGGCGTGGGATACCAGAAAAGGGGATCTGCATGAGCGGTGACAAGGCGAAGCTGACAATCGGTGACAAGTCATGGGAATTCGACGTCATGCAGGGCTCAATCGGCCCGGATGTCGTCGATATTTCAACGCTTTACCGGCAAAGTGGCCGCTTCACCTACGATCCGGGCTTCACGTCAACCGCGTCATGCGAATCCGACATCACCTATATCGACGGCGATGCCGGCGTGTTGCTCTATCGCGGCTATCCGATCGACCAGCTCGCGGAATACGGTGATTTTCTGGAAACCTGCTATCTCCTGCTCTACGGCGAGCTTCCGACCGCTTCGCAGAAAGAGGATTTCGACAACCGGGTGACGCGGCACACCATGCTGCACGAGCAGATGTCGCGGTTCTTCACCGGGTTCCGGCGCGACGCGCATCCGATGGCCGTCATGGTCGGCGTGGTCGGCGCGCTGTCCGCCTTCTACCACGATTCCACGGACATTTCGGACCCATACCAGCGGATGGTGGCCTCGCTCCGAATGATCGCCAAGATGCCGACCATCGCGGCCATGGCGTACAAATATTCCATCGGACAGCCGTTTGTTTACCCGAAGAACGACCTCGATTATTCGTCGAACTTCCTGAACATGTGCTTCGCCGTTCCGTGCGAGGAATATACGATCAACCCGGTGCTGTCCCGCGCGATGGACCGGATCTTCATCCTGCACGCAGACCACGAGCAGAACGCATCGACCTCGACGGTTCGCCTGGCCGGCTCCTCCGGCGCCAACCCGTTTGCCTGCATCGCGGCGGGCATAGCCTGCCTGTGGGGCCCGGCGCACGGCGGCGCCAACGAGGCGGCGCTCCTGATGTTGGAGGAAATCGGCTCCGTCGACCGGATCCCGGAATACATCGACCGCGCCAAGGACCGCGACGATCCGTTTCGGCTGATGGGATTTGGTCACCGGGTCTACAAGAATTACGACCCGCGCGCCAAGATCATGCAGAAAACCTGTCACGAGGTGCTGGGCGAACTCGGCATTACCGACGATCCGCTGCTCGACGTTGCGATGGAACTCGAACGCATTGCACTGACCGACGATTATTTCATCGAGAAGAAGCTCTATCCGAACATCGATTTCTATTCGGGCATTACCCTGAAGGCTCTCGGTTTCCCGACGACGATGTTCACCGTGCTCTTCTCGGTCGCGCGCACCGTCGGCTGGATCGCCCAATGGAAGGAGATGGTGGAGGATCCGAACCAGCGCATCGGCCGGCCGCGGCAGCTCTATACCGGTCAGACGGAACGCGACTATGTTCCGCTGTCCAAGCGGACCTGATCGCCGGACTTTCCGGACGTCAGCAGACCGATCACAATCCCGGCTGCCTTCTCGCTCGGCGCCTGCCCGTCCGGCAGCCGCATCTTCTCGTCCAGAAGCCGGAATCCTTCGAGCTGGTCCCGGCGCTCGGGGCCCGACTCGAGCAGCCGGACGACATGGTCGGCCAGGGTTTCCGGATCGCTTTCCCCGTTCAGAAATTCAGGAACGACATTTCTGCCGATCACAAGGTTTGCAAGAACGATGGACGACACCTTGAGCAAAGGCCGGAAGACCCTACCGATCCATTCGACGCGGTAGGCGACGACCATCGGGACCTGCGCCAAGGCTAGCTCCAGCGTGACGGTTCCGGACGCCGCCAGCGCGACGTCGGCCTGGCGGAATGCGGCATACTTCGCCTCTTCTCCGTCAACGATCCGCGGCTTGACCGTCCAGCCTTCCGCTTCCCTGGCGATCGTCTCGCGCAAATGGCCGACCACCGGCAAGATGACCTCGAGGTCCGGGAATCGTTCCCTGACGAGGCCGAGGGCCTGTCCGAACGGCTCCATCAGACGGCTGATCTCGCTGTGGCGGCTTCCCGGCAGCACCACGAGGACCGGCGGCGTCTTGATCTTCTTCCGGCTCTCCGGCTTTTCCGGCCGCAGCGCGCGCTTCTCGATCAGGGGATGGCCGACATAGGTGCATGGCGGCCCGCCCAGCCGGCGGTGGACTTCGGGCTCGAAAGGCAGAAGCGCAAGCACATGATCGATGAAGCGGGCCATCTGCTTCGCCCGCCACGGCTTCCAGGCCCAGACAGACGGCGAGACATAGTCGGCGATCGGAAGGCCCGGCAGCCGCTTTGCCACGCGCTTCGCGACGGAATGCGTGAAACCCGGACTGTCTATGATGACGAGAATGTCCGGTTTGGCCGCGACAAGCGCCTCCACGGTCTGACGGACCCGGCGGATGATGCCGGGCAGACGCACGATGACGGCGCTGATGCCCATCACCGCCACTTCAGACACCGGAAAAATGCTTTCCACGCCGCGGGCGGCCATGCGCTCGCCGGCAACGCCGATAAACTTCGCTCCCGGCTGGATGTTGCGGATCGCGTCGATCAGGCCTGCACCCAGCATGTCGCCGGATTCCTCGCCGACGACGATTGCAATCGTCGGCGTGCCGGACGGCTCCGCGCGACCCTTCATGGTGTGCCGATGCCGATCAGGAACAGCCCTCGCCCGTCGAAGGCGGCGATCGTTTCGTCACGGCCGGCCAACAACGCCCGGCCGGCCTCCACGCCGACCCCGGCCAGGCCGGCGGCAGCAGCCAGCTCCGCGGTCTGCGGTCCGACCGTCGGAAGGTCGAGACGGGAATCCTGGTTCGGCTTCATGCACTTGACCAGCGTGCCGCCTTTTCGCGGCAGACGGCCTTCGGCCTTCAGGTCGGCGACCCGCCTTATCAGGCCGTCAGTACCCTCCACGCCCTCCAGCGCGACCACCCGGCCACCAACCGCGATCGCCGCCTGGCCGATGTCGAGCCGGCCGATGGCTCGCGCAGCCTCGGCCGCCTTGTCGAGGTTGAGCCTTTCGGATTCGTCCGGCGCATTGCGTGTCATAAGCCCTTCGGGCGCTGCGAGTTCCGGCGCGACATCGAGCGGCGCCAACAGCTTCACGCCGCGCTCCTGGAATATTTCCGCGACACCCTGGAGCACGCTGTCGTCGCCACCTCGCATGATGCGGAGGATGCGGGGGATCAGCCGCACGGCCCCCAGATCCGGCCTAATAGCCGTATAATCGGGACGCTTTCGTATGGCGCCAATCAGGACCAGCTGGCGACATCCCTTCTCGCCGATCAGG
>DATHRP010000394.1:0-7393 GCA_035465195.1 Afifellaceae bacterium
TCCAGATCCCGATACCCGTGCTCTTTCTTGTCGTGATGGCCGCGTTCACCGGTTTCGCCTTCCGCTTGACCCGCTGGGGCCGGCATATCTTCGCAATCGGCGGCAACGAGCAGGCGGCCGTCCTGACCGGCATCCCCGTCAGGCGGGTCAAGGTCAGCGTCTACATGTTTTCCGCCTTGTGCGCCGGTGTCGCGGGCATTCTGGAGGTCGGCTGGCTCGGCACCATTACCACCAGCCTCGGCCAGGGCATGGAACTGACGGTCATCGCGGCAACTGTCATCGGCGGCGCCAACCTGATGGGCGGCATCGGCACGGCGTTCGGCGCGGTGGTCGGTGCGGCGCTGATCGAGGTGATCCGCAATAGCCTGATCCTGCTCGGCATCAGTACCTTCTGGCAGGGCACTTTCGTCGGCAGCTTCATTATCGTGGCCGTGTTCTTCGACCGGCTGCGGGCGCGCCGCGCCAACGACTGAGAGACGGCAAAGACGATACGGCGGACCGATGCGTCGGCGCCGACCACAAGGAGGAAACTGACATGACTGGCAATTTCGCGACCTATCCCAGCCTGGCCGGGAAGACAGTCTTCATCACAGGTGGCGCGTCGGGCATCGGCGCGGAACATGTGCGGGCCTTCGCCGCCCAGAAATCCCGAATCGGCTTCGTCGATCTCGATGCCGACGCCGGCGCAGCGCTCGCCCGCGAACTGGCGGGCGAGGGGGTGGAGGTCGTGTTCGAGGCCTGCGACCTGCGCGACATCGACCAGCTGCAACGGGCGTTCGCGGCGCTGCAGGAGAGGCTCGGGCCGGCCGGGGTGCTCGTCAACAATGCCGCCCGCGACGACCGGCATGACTGGCGCGAGGTCACCGCCGAATACTGGGACGAGCGCTTCGCCACCAACCTGCGGCACATGTTCTTCGCCATCCAGGCCGTGGCGCCGGGCATGATCGAGGCCGGGGGCGGCTCGATCATCAATCTGGGCTCCAACTCCTGGTGGGAGGCCGGCGGCGGGTTCCCTGCCTATGCGACGGCCAAGTCGGCGGTACACGGTCTGACCCGCACCATGGCGCGCGACCTCGGCGATCACCGGATCCGGGTCAACACCGTGGTTCCCGGCTGGATCATGACGGAGCGGCAGAAGACGCTCTGGGCGGATCCGGAATCGCTGGAGCGCCACCGCCAGCGGCAATGCCTGCCGGACCTGATCGAACCGGTCTACGTGGCGCGGATGGTCGTCTTCCTGGCCTCCGACGATGCCTCAATGTGTTCCGCCAACAATTACATGGTTGAAGCCGGCTCGATCTGACGCGCCTGCGCGGCCTGGCACCCGGGTTCGGGCGCCCGGACTGCGAGGTGCCGCCGGCCGGCGGCCGTTGATGGATGCCGGAATGGGCAGATATTCAATTTTGACATCCACTAATACCGTAATACGATTTGCATCCGAGATCTGACGGGCTGTCTGTCCGGCGGCCGGGCCCGGTCTTCGACGGGACCCCCGGGCGCTCCGGGCAGCTGCGGTCGCACGGCCGGCGGCAACATTGCGGCCGCCATTCCGAACGGGAGGATCTGTCGCATGACCTAGGTCGTGACGGGTGCATGCATTCGTTGTAAGTATACCGACTGTGTCGACGTCTGCCCGGTCGACTGCTTCTACGAAGGCGCGAACATGCTGGTCATCGATCCGGACGAGTGCATCGATTGCGGGGTCTGCGAGCCGGAATGTCCGGCGAGCGCGATACTGCCCGACAGCGATCCGCAGGCCGCCGACCGGCTCGATCTGACCGGCAAATATGCCAAGTCATGGCCGAACATCACCGAAAACCGCAATCCGCTTCCCGACGCGGACGAATGGCTGGAGAAGACAGGCAAACTGTCGGAACTGAACCCGGAGCCGGCCTCGGTTTGAAGAATGAACCCCAGACCACGCTGAAGGCGGACAGGGACGTCGGAGCCGCGCGAAACGGTATCGTCGTCCGCTTTTCCGGCGATTCCGGCGACGGCGTGCAGCTTGCCGGCCTGCAGTTCGCCCGTTCGGCCCAGCAGGCCGGCGCCGAACTGATGACATTGCCCGAATTTCCCGCCGAGATCCGCGCCCCGGCCGGTACGGTCTTCGGCGTTTCGGCCTACCAGGTCCATTTCGGCGAACAGGAGGTCCTGACGCCGGGCGACGAAGCCGACGTGCTGGTAGCGTTCAACCCGGCCGCCTTCATCACCAATATCGGTTTCCTGAGATCCGGCGGCACGGTGGTGTACGACGAGGATTCATTCGACGAGCGGGCCTTCAAGAAGGCGGGAATCGAAGACAATCCGGTCCAGCCGGACGGTCATTACCGGGCGATCCCGGTCGCCATTTCCAAGCGCACGCTCGAGGCCGTCGAGGAATTCGACCTCGGCCGCAAGGCGGCGCTCCGGGCGAAGAACTTCTGGGCGCTCGGCTTCACGCTATGGCTTTGCGGCCAGTCGACGGAAACGGCGCTTGCGTGGATCGAGCGCAGATTTGCCGCCGAGCCGGATATCGGTGCCGCCAACGCCGCCGCGCTGAAGGCGGGTCATGCCTATGGCGAAACCCACGAGATCGAGCTGCCGGACATTTTCGAGCCCGTCGCGCCGATGGCGACGCCGGACACGTCGCGTCTGGTCTCCGGCACGCAAACGATGGCGCTTGGCCTCCTGGCTGCCGGCACGCTGCTGCAGCGGCCGGCCTTCTACTGCTCCTACCCGATCACGCCGGCCTCCGCCCTTTTGCACGAGCTGGCGAAGTTCCGGTCCGGCGTAAGGACCTTCCAGGCCGAAGACGAGATTGCGGCAGTCTCCGCCGCCATCGGCGCGTCCTACGCCGGCGGCATCGGCGTAACCGCCAGTTCCGGCCCCGGTCTGTCGCTGAAGACCGAGGCGATCGGTCTGGCGGTGGCTGCCGAGATCCCGCTGATCGTCATCGACATCCAGCGCGCCGGGCCTTCGACCGGCATGCCGACCAAGCCGGAGCAGTCGGACCTTTCCATGGCCGTGCTCGGCCGGCACGGCGAGGCGCCGGTGGTCGTGCTGGCGCCGTCGACCCCGGCCGACTGCTTTACCATGATGATCGATGCCGCACGGATCGCCACGACCTCGATGACGCCGGTCATCGTGCTGTCGGACGCCTTTCTCGCCAATGCGGTGACGGAATGGACGGCTCCGGACCTCGAAGAGCTCAAAGCCCGCATGCCGCCGGCGCCGGTCAGCCTTAGCAACGGCACGGGCGGCAACTGGTTCGACCGCGATGTCGAAACCCTTGCCCGGCCCTGGACGCCGCCCGGCACGCCGGACCGGATGCACAGGATCGGCGGGCTGGAAAAGGATGCCGGGACCGGCGACATATCCTACGATCCGGCCAACCATCAGCGGATGACCGACCTGCGCGCGGAAAAGGTCGCGAAAGCGCGTACGGAGCTTACGCCGCCCCTGTCGCTTCATGGCGCCGAGGACGGCGACCTGTTGGCGATCGGCTGGGGTTCGACCTACGGCGCGGTCCGCCGTGCCGTCGACCGGCTCAACGAAGCGGGCCACCGGGTCGGCCACCTGCATCTCCGCCAGCTCTGGCCGCTGCCCGACGGCCTCGAAACTATCTTCGCCCGCTACAACAGGCTGATCTGCGCGGAGCTCAATTCCGGGCAGTTGACGGCGATCCTCCGCTCGACATACCTCGCGCCGGTGGCGCCCGTGGTCCAGACGACCGGACGGCCGTTCATGGTAAGCGACCTGCAGGCCCTGTTTGCGGCGCAGTTGGGAGAAACAGCGTCATGAATGTCGGACTCTCGCCCAAGGACTTTGCCTCTGACCAGGAAGTCCGCTGGTGCCCCGGCTGCGGCGACTATGCCATCCTGAAGGGCGTGCGCGCGGCGCTCGCGAAGATCGGCCGGGCGCCGCAGGATGTCGTCTTCGTATCCGGTATCGGTTGTGCCGCCCGGTTTCCCTATTACGTGGCAAGCTACGGCTTCCACACGATCCACGGCCGCGCTCCGGCGGTGGCCACCGGCGTCAAGCTGGCCAATCCCGACCTCGACGTCTGGGTCGTCGGCGGCGACGGCGATTTCCTGTCGATTGGCGGCAACCATCTGCTGCACACGCTGAGGCGCGACGTCGATCTTAACCTGCTGCTCATCAACAACGCCATCTACGGGCTGACCAAGGGCCAGTATTCGCCGACCTCCCATGTCGGCACCGTGTCGCCGTCCAGCCCGCGAGGCTCGCTGGAGGCGCCGGTGAATGCCGGCCTGTTCGCGCTCGGCGCCGGAGCGTCTTTCTTCGCCCGCACCGTCGATTTCCTGCAGGACCACCTGCCGGACATCATGGTCCGCGCCCAGGCGCATCGCGGCGCCTCGCTGGTCGAGGTCCTGCAGAACTGCATCATCTACAATGACGGCGTTTTCTCGAAGGTCACCAGCAAGGCGGACGCGGCGCAGAACGCCGTGCGGCTCGTGCACGGCGAGCCGATCCTGATCGGCAGCGAGACGGGCAGGGGCCTCGTTTTCGACGAGGCGTCGTGCCGTTTCCGGGTGGCCGAGATCGGCCGGGACTGCCCTCCCGAAGGCATTGCCCGCCACGACGAAACGAACCTGCCGCGCGCAATGGCGCTTGCCGCGCTCCAGGACGAGGACGGCCCGGAGATCCTCGGCGTCATCTATTGCCGCCCGGAAGGTACGGCGCGGCCGGGCCTGTCCGCCATCGAAGCGACACCTCTGATGGACGAGGCGGAACTGGCCACTCACATGGCCGGGCCGCGCGCCGCCCGGGGGGGCGGCAAACCGGCGTTGATACCGTGAGCGATGCCGCAGGCGGGTCCGCAACCGTAAACATCGGCCGGGCGGGCGGCCGCATGCTGAATTGCGGTGTCGGCCGCCATGTCGTCGTGACGGACCGCAAGGTTGAGGACGGCGGCAGCGATACCGGCTGCGTTGATCACCCGCGCCGCTACCTCGATATCGACAATGCCTTCGGCTAGCCCCGACAGGTGATTGATCAGGAACTCGACCACTACCTGACGATTCCGGACCGCATTCCGTGATGGTCAGGTAATGGTCGACGCCGCAGCCGACGCTGTCGCTATTGTCGAGCACACGGCCCATTTCGCAGACGGTGACTTCGAGCCCGGCCTCAAGCGCCGGAATTGCTGCCATGCTGCCTGCCACGCCGCCGCCGATGACGAGCAGGTCGATATCGATCGTCAGTCAGTTCTCGCTCCTGTCAACCAACTTGCTCGCCGTTGGCTGTTCTCTGCGGCTGGGTGGGTCGGACGCGGCGTCCTCATGCGGCCCCGACATGTTCGGGGTCCGCGCCGTCGGCGACGGTGCGCACGACATTGTCCCATGCGGCCTGGAACAGGTGAACCCATGATTGCCGGGTAATGCCTGCAATGTGCGGCGTCAGGATCGTCCGCGCCGCCGCGGCTTCCGAGAGGTTGAGGAGGGGGTTGTCCGGTTCCGGCGGCTCGCTCGTATAGACATCAACGGCCGCTCCCGCGAGGCGGCCGGATTCCAGCGCCTCGGCCAGCGCGGCCTCGTTGGCCACGCCGCCGCGCGAGGCCTGGATCAGGACCGAACCCTGCTTCGCGGCATTCAGCACGCCGGCGTCGATGAGATCGACGGTCGCCGGCAGCAGCGGCACGTGAACCGTAATGATATCCGAGCGCGCCGCGAGATCCTCCAGGCCGAGCGCCTCCGCGTCGAGGTCGCTGGCGACCTGCGGGTCGCTGAGTGCCGGATCGAAATACGCAATGCGGCATCCCGCGTCGCGGAACTTCTGCGCCACCGCGCGCCCGATGGTGCCGAGGCCGACGATCCCGGCTGTCATGCCGGCAAGGCCGTCCACCGGCCCCGCGATCAATTGCTTGCGGATGTCCTGGTAGCGGCCGGCGCGGATCTCGACACTCGCTTCCGTGTGCCGGCGCAGCAGCACGGAGGCGCATGACAGCGCATATTCCGCGATCGCGTCGTTGCTTCCGCCGGGCACGTTGGCCACGGCAATGCCGAGCCCGGCCAGCCCGGCGACATCGACCCGGTCGACGCCGGCGCCCGTTACCTGGACCAGGCGAACCTCGCTGCCCTCGAACAGGGCAAGCGGCAGTTTCGGGCCGACGGCAGGGATGACAAGGGCCCTGGCCTGGGCGATGGCGGTCGGCAGTCCGATGTCGTCGGGCGCCATGTAGACGATGTCCAGGTTTCCGGGCGGGTTCACGCCGATCCGCGTGAAATCGGCTTCCGGGCGAAGGCAGAGCACGCGCGGCATATCCCCGCTCATTCCGGCTTTTCCCCCGACTGCTTGCCCGAAAGTTCCCAGGATTCGAACTCCGTCGTCCCCGCGCCGACATCCCCGGTGGGGAAGAAGCACAGCAGCGTCAGCACCTCGTTTCCTGTATTGTGTGTCACATGCCGTTCGCCGGCGGGCACCAGAACCGTATCGCCGGCGTTGACCGGATGTTCGCCGGATTCAGCCTGCATCGTTCCCGAGCCGGACATCACGTAAATGCATTCCTCGAATCCGCTGTGGACATGCGGGCCGCGCCTCGGCGCGCCCGGCTGCTGCGGGTCGATTTCGACATAGCGCAGCGTCGAACAGACAGCACCCGTGGCGGCGGCGAGGATTTCACGCGACCGTCGCCCCGGGAGGCTAAGAAGCCTGGAATCCCCAGGCGTGAGGACCTTGACCATTACACTGCCTTGCGCAGCCGTTTCATCTCCCCGGTGCCGCTCTGCGCGATTTCGAGCTGCTCGAACAGCTCGCCCGCCTCCGCGGCAATCGAATCGGCGATCTTCTTCAGCATTTCCAGTCCTCGCTCCGCCGTCGCGTTCTCCGGCGAGCCGTACCAGCCGGTCGGAGCGATGGTGCGGATGTCCGTCAGCACGGGCTGGTAGCTGCGGGTGCGGCGCAGCTTGTCCATGTGATGACCGTGCTTGTGATCTGAGGAATAGTCGATCCGGTCGAGATGAACCAGTTCCGGCCGGAAGGCGAGAACCGCCAGCGCCTCGATCTCTCCGCCGTGTGTGAGGCCGTTGCACTGGTCTCCGTAGAGATCGGCGGCGACATAGCAGGCCTGTACGGTGACCACCGATATGCCGTGCTTGCGGTGAAGATCCTCCGCGGCGATCGCCAGCGAGGGTATGTTGCCCTCGTGCCAGTTGACGATCAGAAGCGACTTGGCGCCGTGCATCGCCGTGGAGGCGCAGATCTCCGTCATGACGCGGATATAGGTGTCCGGCGTGAAGGAGACCGTGGCCTCGAACGGCATGTGCATCGGCGTCACGCCGACACCCGGCCCGGGCAGGACCAGGCCGTCCATCCGTGCCGCCAGTTCTTCCGAAATCAGGTCTGCCACGAAGGCGTCCGTGCCGGCCGGCAGGTGCGGCCCGTGCTGCTCGAT
>DATHRP010000395.1:0-3882 GCA_035465195.1 Afifellaceae bacterium
GATCGGCCCCATCGGACCTTTGCCCAGTTCGATCCGGGCAGACCCTCAAAAAATATTGTAAACCATTGAGATTATTGGCTTATAAATTGCGCAGGAGGTTGGCTTTCCGGGCCGGAATCGGGTAGAAAAAAGTATACAAGATCAGAAACGATTCTCCCTTGTCAGACGAAGCCAATATCCCACGCGAACCGGGTCGCAATATCCAGGCGATCTCGATCACCGATGAAATGCGCACGGCCTATCTCGATTACGCGATGAGCGTGATCGTGAGCCGCGCCTTGCCCGATGTCCGCGACGGTCTGAAGCCGGTTCATCGCCGCATTCTCTATGCCATGCACGATATGGGGATCGCCTCGAACAGGCCGTACCGCAAATCGGCCGGCGTGGTCGGCGAGGTGATGGGTAACTTCCATCCGCACGGCGACCAGGCGATCTACGACGCGCTTGTGCGGCTGGCTCAGGATTTCTCGATGCGCCTGCCGCTGGTCGACGGGCAGGGCAATTTCGGCTCGCTCGACGGCGATCCGCCGGCGGCAATGCGGTATACCGAGTGCCGGCTCGACAGGGCGGCGGAAGCGCTGCTCACCGATATCGAGCGCGACACGGTCGACTTCGTCGAGAACTATGACGGTCGGCGGCAGGAACCGTCGGTGCTGCCGGCGAGCTATCCGAACATCCTGGTGAACGGTGCCGGCGGTATCGCCGTCGGCATGGCGACCAACATTCCGCCACATAATCTGGGCGAGGTGATCGATGCCACGATTGCGCTCGCCGACGATCCGGGCCTGACAACCGCGGATCTGATGGAACACGTACCGGGACCCGACTTTCCGACCGGCGGTCTGATCCTCGGCCGCTCCGGCATTCGGTCCGCCTACGAGAACGGGCGCGGCTCGATCGTCATGCGCGGCAAGGTGCATTTCGAGACGAGCCGCCGCGACCGCGAGACCATCGTCGTCACCGAGGTGCCGTACCAGGTCAACAAGGCGGCGATGATCGAGAAGATCGCCGAACTGGTGCGTGAGAAGCGCATCGAAGGCATATCCGACATTCGTGACGAGTCCGACCGGGACGGCGTGCGCGTCGTCGTCGAACTCAGGCGCGATGCCGTGCCGGATGTCGTTCTGAATCAGCTCTACCGGTTCACGCCGCTGCAATCGACGTTCGGCGCCAACATGGTTGCGCTGAACGGCGGGCGGCCGGAGCAGCTCAATCTGCGCGACATACTGACGAGCTTCATCGCGTTCCGGGAAACGGTGATCAGCCGGCGGGTGAAGTACCTGCTGAACAAGGCTCGCGACCGCTGCCATGTGCTGGTGGGCCTGGCGATCGCGGTCGCCAATATCGACGAGGTCATTGCCCTGATTCGGGCGGCGCCCGATCCTCATACAGCACGCGAACAATTAATGGCAAAGCACTGGCCGGCAAAGGATATCGCTCCCTTGGTGGAGCTGATCGCCGATCCGCGCCACCAGATCCAGGACGATGGCACGATCAGGCTCTCGGAAGAGCAGGCGCGCGCGATCCTCGATCTGCGGCTGCAGCGGCTGACGGCACTCGGGCGGGAAGAGATCGCCGAGGAACTGGAGAAACTCGCCGCCGAGATCCGCGACTATCTCGACATCCTGGGATCGCGTGAGCGGATCGTCGGCATCATCAAGTCGGAACTGCTGGAGGCGAAGGAAGCGTTCGCCACGCCGCGCCGGACGGAAATCACCGATGCGGATTCGGACCTCGAAGACGAGGACCTGATCCAGCGCGAGGACATGGTGGTGACGTTCAGCCACGAGGGCTACGTCAAGCGCGTGCCGCTCACCACCTACCGGGCGCAGCGCAGGGGCGGCAAGGGCCGGTCCGGCATGTCGACGAAGGAAGAGGATTTCGTCACCCGCATCTTCGTCGTCAACACGCACACGCCGGTCCTGTTCTTCTCCTCGCGCGGTATCGTCTACAGGCTGAAGGTCTGGCGATTGCCGCTGGCGCAGCCGCAATCGCGCGGGCGGCCGCTGATCAACCTGCTGCCGCTGCAGCCGGGCGAGCGGATCACGACCATCATGCCGATGCCGGAGGACGAGGACAGCTGGTCGACGCTCGACGTCATGTTCGTCACCACCGCCGGAACCGTGCGGCGCAACAAGCTGTCCGATTTCGTCGGCATCCGCCAGAACGGCAAGATCGCCATGAAGCCGGACGAGGGCGTGGATATTCTGGGTGTCGATACCTGCACCGAGGAGGACGACGTGATGCTGACGACGGCGCAGGGCCAGGCGATCCGCTTCCCCGTGACGGACGTTCGCGTCTTCCAGAGCAGGGACTCGATGGGCGTGCGCGGCATCCAGCTCGCAGACGGCGACCGGATCATATCCATGGCGATTGTCAGTCATGTCGAAGCCACGCCGGCGGAACGGTCAGGCTATCTTCGGCAGGCGGCGGCGCTTAGACGGCTGGCTTCACAGGACGACGAGGATATCGAAGAGGCCGCAGCGGACGACGAGGAGGAGGAAGAAACCGGCTCCGTCGAGCTTTCCGCGGAACGGTTCGCCGAAATGGAAGCGGCGGAACAGTTTGTGCTGACCGTCAGCGCCTTCGGCTACGGAAAACGATCGTCGACCTACGATTTCCGGACGTCGCGCCGCGGCGGCAAGGGGATCAAGGCGACGGACCAGAGCAAGATCGGCGAGATCGGCGAGCTCGTCGCGGCATTCCCCGTCGAGGACGAGGACCAGATCATGCTGGTCTCCAACGGCGGCCAGCTGATCCGCGTGCCTGTGGCGGGCATCCGCTTCGCCGGCCGGGCGACCAAGGGCGTACGGATATTCAATACGGCCGCGGACGAACGCGTCGTCTCCGTCGAGCTTGTGCGCGAGGTCGAGGGCGAGAACGGCAACGGCCATCACGATGATGATGCGACGGGTCAAACCGGCGAGGGCGCGGGCGAAGGAGGCGAAGCATGATCGATCTTGCAACCTGGATCACTTTTGCGCTGGCCTCGGCGGCCATCGTCATCGTCCCCGGCCCGACGGTGACTGTCATCATCGCCAACAGTCTGCGCCACGGTTCCGGAGCGGGTCTCTGGAACGTCGCGGGGACGCAGGTCGGGCTGGTCACCATGATCCTGGTGCTGGCGGCCGGTCTGTCGGCGGTCGTGGAACTGATGAGCGTCGCTTTCGACTGGCTGCGGCTTGCCGGTGCGGCCTACCTGATCTGGCTCGGTATCAAGCTCTGGCGTTCACGCGGAACCCTTGGCACGGTAGAAACCCGCCGTCCGGGCGGCTCTTTCTTCTGGCAGGGTTTCGTGGTGATCTGGTCCAACCCCAAGGCGCTGTTCTTCTTCGGCGCCTTCATTCCCCAGTTCATCGATCCGACCGGCGACGCCGTCATGCAGACGATGCTGCTCGGAGCGACCTTCATGGCGGTCGCGACCCTGTTCGACGGTGCCTATGCCGTTCTGGCAGGCCACACGGGCGCGCTGCTCTCGCGGCGCAACGTCCGCGTTGTCGAGATGATCAGCGGCACATGCCTGGTCGGCGGTGGCCTGTGGCTGGCGCTCGCCCGGCGCTAGGGGCTTTGGCCGGTAGCAGACGGCATTGAAAGGAAGCGGCGAAACGCCTATTCGAACCGGATGAACAGAACAGCGCTCTATCCCGGCACATTCGATCCGTTGACCAACGGACACATGGATATCATCAGGGCGTCCCTGCGCCTCGCCGACCGGTTGGTGGTCGCCATCGGCGTCCATCCGGCGAAATCGCCGATGCTGGACGTGGCGGACCGGATGAAGCTCATCGAAACCGTTGCCGGACCTGAGGCGAAACAGGCGGGCGTCACTCTCGAGGTCAGGACCTTCGGCAATCTGGTGGTGGATTTTGCAGCCGAGGTGGG
>DATHRP010000396.1:0-2476 GCA_035465195.1 Afifellaceae bacterium
CAAGCCGATCAGATATGTCGTGCTGTCGCATTATCATGCCGTGCGTGTGCTCGGCGCGTCGGCCTACAAGGCGGAGCAGATCATCGCTTCGGAAAAATGCCGCGCGATGATCCACGAGCGCGGCCAGGAGGACTGGGATTCCGAATATGGCCGCTTCCCGCGCCTGTTCCAGGCGGCCGAGACGATCCCGGGGCTGACGTGGCCGACCATGACGTTCCGGCGGAAGATGACGGTCTATATGGGCAAGCGGCGGGTCGAACTGATGCATCTCGGCCGCGCCCACACCGCCGGCGACATCGTCGCCTGGGTGCCGGACGAGCATGTCATGCTGACCGGCGACATCGTCGAATATCACTCCGCCTGCTATTGCGGCGACGGCCATTTCGGCGACTGGCCGGCAACGCTGGACGCGATTGCCGCGTACGGTCCGAAGGCCATTGCGCCGGGGCGCGGCGACGCGCTGGTCGGCGAGGCGAAGGTTGCCGAGGCGATCGAAAAGACCAAGGATTTCCTCCGTTCAACGTACGAGCCGGTGGCGGCGGTTGCCGCGCGCGGCGGTTCGCTGAAGGAGGCGTGGGACGCCTGCCGTGCAGCCTGCGACCCGAAGTTCGCCGACTATGCCATCTACGAACACTGCCTGCCGTTCAACGTCGCGCGCGCCTACGACGAGGCGCTCGGCATCGACACGCCGCGCATCTGGACCGCGGAGCGCGACCAGCAGATGTGGGCGGATCTGCAGGGGTAAGGGTGCTCAATGTCCCGCTATGCCTACGAGCCGTTCCCCTACCGGACACCGCCGGAACTGGCCGGCGGCGGGGACGGGCGCTATCCCGTGGCGATCGTCGGCGCGGGGCCGATCGGTCTGTCGGCGGCGATCGACCTGGCGCTGCACGGCATCAAGTCGGTGGTACTCGACGACAATGACGTCGTTTCGGTCGGCTCGCGGGCGATCTGCTGGTCGAAACGCACGCTGGAGATCTTCGACAGGCTCGGCGTCGGCGAGCGGATGGTGGAGAAGGGCGTCACCTGGAAGGTGGGGCGGCTGTTCCACGGCGGGCGCGAGGTCTATTCCTTCGACCTGTTGCCGGAGGACGGCCACAAGATGCCGGCCTTCATCAACCTGCAGCAATATTATGTCGAACAGTATCTCGTCGAACGCTGCGCCGATTTTCCCGAGTTGATCGATCTCAGATGGAAGAATCGCGTCACGGCCGTGACGCCGCGGTCCGACTGCGCGCTGGCCACCGTGGCGACCCCGGACGGCGCCTACGGGATCGAGGCGGATTACCTGCTCGCCTGCGACGGCGCCAAGTCGGCGGTGCGCGGCATGCTTGGCCTCGATTTCGAGGGCCGGGTATTCGAGGAACGGTTCCTCATCACCGACGTGGAGATGCAGGCGGATTTCCCCTCCGAGCGGCTCTTCTGGTTCGAGCCGCCGTTCCACAAGGGCCAGTCGGCGCTGTTGCACAAGCAGCCGGACGACATCTACCGCATCGACCTGCAACTCGGCCCCGACGCGGATCCGGATGAGGAGAAGAATCCGGAAAACGTCATTCCGCGCATCCGCGCGATGGTCGGCGAGCGCCCGTTCGAGATCGACTGGGTTTCCGTCTACACGTTCCAGTGCCGCCGGCTGCAGCGCTTCGTGCACGGGCGGGTGATCTTTGCCGGCGACAGCGCCCATATCGTCTCGCCGTTCGGTGCGCGCGGCGGCAATGGCGGTGTACAGGACGTCGACAATCTCGTCTGGAAGCTTGCCGCCGTTCTGAAGGGCGAGGGCGGCGAGGGACTGATCGAAAGCTACAACGAGGAACGGGTGCATGGTGCCGACGAGAACATCCTCAACTCGTCGCGGTCGACCAGCTTCATGACGCCGAAATCGAAGATGGAGAAGATCTTCCGCGACAGCGTGCTCGATCTCGCCGGCGACATGGCGTTCGCCCGCAGGCTGGTCAATTCCGGCCGCCTGTCGCTGCCCTGTTCGCTGGCGGGCATGGCCTTGCAGACACCGGCGGAGGGCGGCGAGGGACTGGCGCCCGGCGCGCCTTGCCTCGACGCCCCGGTGTTCGACGGCGCAGACGGCTGGCTGCTCAACCGCCTGGGCGGACGCTTCGCTCTGCTTCAGTTCGGCAAGGCGGAGCCGGTCGCCGGCGTCGATCAGGCCATCAAGCAGATCGTCGTGACGCGGCAGGCCGACCTGGCGAACCTTGAGGACCGCACGGGTCAGGCCACCGAGCGTTACGGTGCGGGCAACAGCTACCTGGTCCGTCCGGATCAGCATATCGCCGCGCGGTTCCGGGCTCCGACAGGAGCGGAGGTGAACGCGGCCTATCGCCGGGCGACGGCGAATTCATGATGACGGGAGGATCGACTGTGGACCAGAACACGGATCTCGTCACGGACCGTTTGGGAGCGAACGGCGACGATTTCTACGCGCTCCTGATGGACGCCCATGACGGGCTCAGTTTCGAGGACA
>DATHRP010000397.1:0-2940 GCA_035465195.1 Afifellaceae bacterium
CGTGCATGGCCTCACGCCAGCCGAGATTCAGCTTGTAGCGCCGACCTTTATCGCCGCGTTCCGCCAAGCCGAACGCGAGGGATATGATGCTGCTGTACCGCTCGGCATGCTCGATCTCGGAGTCGATGGTGGGCGTTCGGCGGTGGACATTCCGGTCATTGGTCCCTGCGAGGCGAGCCTACACATCGCGAGCCTGCTCGGGGACCGTATCGGTGCCATCGTCTATCACGACCTGCAGATCCCCTTCTCCCAGGCGATTGTCCGACGCTACGGCATGGAGCGTTGGATGGCCGGCTGGCGTACCGTCGGGTTCGATCTGCCGGACCTGGCGGCAAATCACGAAGCAGTGGTCGAAAATTTCGTTAGAGAGGCGCGCGCGCTGATTGCCGATGACGGAGCCGAAGTCATCATTCCCATGGGTATCAGCCAATGTCCGATCCACATCAAGCCCGACTGGCGTAGCGCCGAACGCGGCGTTCCCGTGGTCGAGGGTATCGGCGCGCCGATCCGGATGGCCGCCATGCTGGCTGGGATGGGACTGCGGCACAGCCGCAAACGCTGGGCGAAATCGGCCAGCGGGGCCCCTGAAGACCCTTCCGCCCGTGTCCAGCCGGGCCCAAATTCTCCCTCTCCCGCCCGCGCGGCGGGAGGCCGATGATGACTGTCAACTTGGATCGGGTTCTTGCCGAGTAATTGGAAGGACTCAAAGCAGGAGGAAGAAAACATGCTGACGCAGGCGCGATCACTCGACCGTTTCGAGACCATCAAGGTCGAAAAGGAAGACGGCTTAACCTTTGTCATCTACAATCGGCCCGACCAACGAAACGCGATGAGCCCGCAGCTGCATCGTGAGATGTCCGAGGTCCTTGACGACCTGGCGATCGATGACGAGACGAAGGTGCTGATCCTGACGGGAGTGGGCGAAGCGTTCTGCGCGGGCCAGGATCTGAAGCTCTATTTCCGGGCCCATGACGATAATCCGGCGGCCCGTTTCCAGGCCCGGCAGGACTCGCACTCCTGGCGCTGGGAGAAGCTTTCCCATTTTCCGAAACCGACCATCGCCATGGTCAACGGCTTCTGCTTCGGCGGCGCCTTCACGCAGGTTTGCGCCTGCGATTTCGCGATTGCGTCTGAGGAAGCCACCTTCGGCTTGTCGGAAGTGAACTGGGGCATCATTCCGGGCGGGATCGTGAGCTGGAATGTCGCCAAGGTCATGAGCTACCGGGATGCGCTCTACTATGCGTGCACCGGAGACACATTCGACGGCAAACAGGCGGCGGAGATCCGGTTCGTCAATCGGGCCGTGCCGGCCGACCAGCTGCGCGAGGAGACGATCAAGTTTGCCCGCAAGCTGATGGAAAAGAACCCGGCCGCGTTGCGCTACACCAAGGAAGCCATTCGCGCGGTGCGCGAAATGGACCTGCCGCAGGCCTCCGACTATCTCAACGCAAAAAGCGATGCCCTCAAATACAACGACCCGGAAAAGGGCCGGCAAGAGGCGATGCGCCAATTCATCGACGAAAAGAGCTTCCGCCCGGGCTTCGGCAATTATCGCCGAACGGCGAAGGGGGCCGCATAGCACAACCTCCGGTGGACGGGCAGAGCCAGCTTGGCCGGCCCGAAAATCGAGTTGGGAAAAAGAACCGACATAGCTCGGTCAACCTAGAAGGGAGGATTTCTGATGTTTGCGAACCGGTGGAAATCACTGTTGCTAAGCGCTGTCGGCGCCCTTGCTTGTGTGATGGTCTTCAGCGCGACCATGGTGCCCGCGCGCGCCGCTGATCAAGAACTCATTGACGCAGCCAAGGCCGAGGGCGAAGTGGTCTGGTACACGACGCTGATCGTCAATCAGTTGGTTCGTCCTATGGTTGAGGCGTTCGAGGAGAAGTACGGGATCACCGTGCGCTATGCGCGCGCCAACTCCACGGAAACGGCTCTCAAGATTCTCAACGAGGCGCGGGCCGGACAGGTCCAGGTCGACGTCTTCGACGGAACCAGCACCGTCGAGCCGCTGAAGAAGGAGGGAATCGTCCTCAAGTGGCAGCCGGATTCGGCGGCCGACCTGCCGGAGGAGTTTATCGACCAGGAAGGCTACTGGGTCGCCACGAACCTCTACATGCTGACGCCCGCCTTCAACACAGCCATGGTGGAGCCGGGCAGCGAGCCGAAGACCTGGGACGATCTGCTCGACCCCAAATGGAAAGGCAACATAGCCTGGACCGGGACGTCCTCGACCTCCGGCGGTCCCGGATTCGTCGGCTTGGTGCTGGAAGTGATGGGCGAAGAAAAGGGCATGGAGTTCCTGCGCAAGATGGCCGAGCAGGACGTTGTCAATCTCAGCGTGTCGGCGCGCCAGGTCCTCGACCGGGTGATCGCCGGCGAGTATCCGATCGCCCTGCAGATCTTCAATCACCACACCATCATCAGCGGCAAGAAGGGCGCGCCCATCCAGTGGATTCCCATGCAACCGGCGGTGCTCGGCAATTTGTCGACGACGGGGATTGCCAAGGACGCGCCGCACCCGAATGCCGCCAAGCTGCTGTTCGATTTCCTCATTTCGGAGGAAGGCCAGAAGGTGTTCCAGCAAGCCGGCTATTTGCCCA
Organism: Afifellaceae bacterium; assembly: GCA_035465195.1. Classification (GTDB taxonomy): domain Bacteria; phylum Pseudomonadota; class Alphaproteobacteria; order Rhizobiales; family Afifellaceae; genus CAMYKZ01. Next base: position 2,604 of record DATHRP010000397.1, read on the forward strand.
TGCTTCCCGGCGTGCCGGCGCTGACGCCGGAGCTGAAGCCGGAGCAAGGCGGATTCAAGGCGGTCTTCTTCACCCCGGAGGAAATCGGCGAAAAGCTACCCCAGTGGACCGAGGTCTTCGGCGAACTGTTCCGCTAGACGCGTGACAGGAGCGTAGCGGTGTCTTCGGTCGCGACCGAATCCGCCCGAGCGCGAGGAATCAGCCGGATTGAAGGCTCCTCCCAGGTGCGGGTGAACCAGGCAACGGTGGTGACGGTGATTATCGCCGCGATCCTCGTTGTCCTGGTCGCCCCACCTGTCTGGTTCCTGATCAAGGGCAGCTTTACCGCGCAAGTGAT
>DATHRP010000398.1:0-2865 GCA_035465195.1 Afifellaceae bacterium
CACCAGCGGGCGGTCGCGGGTGGCGAACTCGACCCTGAGGTTGCGCACCGAGAGCAGCGGTTCGGCCACGGCCTACCTCAGCCTCGGGTTGAGCGCGTCGCGCAGCCAGTCGCCCAGGAGATTGACCGCGAGCACCAGGACCGCAAGGGCGATGCCGGGGAATATCGTGATCCACCATTCGCCGGAAAATAGGAAATCCTGGCCGATGCGGATCATGGTGCCGAGCGACGGCTGTGTCGGCGGGATGCCGACGCCGAGGAACGACAGGGTCGCCTCGGTGATGACCGCCAGTGCCAGGTTGATGGTGGCGATCACCAGCACCGGACCCATGACGTTGGGCAGGATGTGCCGCAGCATGATCGCCGCCGGGCGGATGCCGACCAGCCTTGCCGCGTCGACATAGTCCTTGTGCTTTTCGACCAGCGTCGAGCCGCGCACCGTGCGGGCGTACTGCACCCAGAACGACAGGCCGATGGCCAGAACCAGAACCCAGAATGCCGATCGCTCGCGGTCGAGATCGGCGAGCAGGGCATGGGCCGTTCCGTCGATGAGCAGCGCGATCAGGATTGCCGGAAACGACAGTTGCACGTCGGCGATCCGCATGATCACGCTGTCGAGCGCGCCGCCGGCATAGCCGGCGATCAGGCCCAGCGTAACGCCGAGTGCGGCAGCAAACGCGACGGAGGCGAAGCCGATCGCCAGCGAAATGCGCGCGCCGTAGAGGACTGACGACAGCATGCCGCGGCCCTGGTCGTCCGTGCCGAGCAGGAAGTGCGGCTCGCCGCCCTCCATCCAGGCTGGCGGTAGCCGGGAATCCAGGAGGTTGAGCGAAGCAAGGTCGAACGGATCCTGCGGGGCTATCCACGGCGCGGCTATGGCCGCGACCACGAATACGGCGGTTGTGATCGCCGCGGCGACGGCTGTCCGCGATCGCCTGAAGCTCCACCACAGATCGCTGTCGAGGGCGCGGTCAAGCATGCCGCGCTGCGGTCCGCCCGGTCCGGTCTCGGGGCGCGTCAGAGTCATGGCCGCGCCGTCAGTTCCTGCTGCCGGCGATCCGCAGGCGCGGGTCGAGCAGCATGTAGATGAGGTCGACGGCCAGGTTGATCGCCACGAAAACGAAGGCGATCAGCATCAGGTAGGCCGCCATGATCGGAATGTCGGCGTTCTGCACCGCCTGCAGGAATAGCAGGCCCATGCCGGGCCACTGGAAGACCGTCTCGGTGATGATGGCGAAGGCGATGACGGAGCCGAGCTGCAGCCCCATCACCGTCACCACCGGCACCAGCGTATTCTTCAGCGCGTGGCCGAAATGGACGGCGCGATCGCTCAGTCCGCGCGCCCGCGCGAAGCGGATGAAGTCGGTGCGCATCACTTCCAGCATTTCCGAGCGCACCAGCCGCACGATCAGCGCCATCTGGAACAGGCCGAGCGTGATCGACGGCAGCACTAGCGCCTTCAGGCCGGAGACCGTCAGCAGGCCCGTCGACCAGCCGCCGATGTCGACCGTATCGCCGCGGCCGAAACTCGGCAGCAGGTGCCATTGCACGGCGAAGATGTAGATCAGCAGTATGCCGATGAGGAAGGTCGGCAGCGATATGCCGACAAGCGAGCCGGCGAGGATCAGCCTGGAGAGAAAGCCGCTGCGCCGGATGCCGGTATACACGCCCATCGGCAGGCCGATCGCCAGCGCCAGCAGGGCGGAACAGATCGACAGTTCCAGCGTCGCCGGCAGCCGCTCAAGGATCATCTGCGAGACCGGTTGGCGGAACCGGTAGCTCAGTCCGAACTCGAATCGCGCGGCGTTCGAGACGAAGCGCCAGTACTGTACCGCCGGGGGGTCGTTCAGCCCGAGCCGCTCGCGCAGCGCCGCGCGTTCCGCCAGCGAGGTCTCGATGCCAACCATCTGGTCTACCGGGTCGCCGACATAGCGGAACATCAGGAACGCCAGCAGGCCGACGGCCATCAGGACGATGACCGCCTGCGCCATCCGGCGGAGCACGAATGCGGCCACCGCCGTCGGCCCCTAGGGCCCTGGATCATGCGGCCGCTTGCCGGCCGACATCTCAGTTCTTCCTGACATGGTACATCATCAGCTGGTTGTCTGCGCGCTGCACCAGGCTGATATTGTCCCGCACGCCCCATGCAAGCCCCTGCTGGTGAAGCGGAATGTAGGCCACGTCGTCATGCGCAATCCTGAAGGCCTCGGCGATCAGCGCATCACGCGCCGTCGCGTCATTCTCTTCGAGGATCTGGGCGGTCAGCTCGTCGACGCGCGGGTTGCAATAGCCGCCGAGATTGAATGCCGAGCCGTTGCCCTGCTCGTCGCGGCAGTTCATCAGGTTCTTCAGCACGTTCCAGGAATCGAAGGAACCGGGCGTCCAGCCGAGCAGGTAGAACGACGTGTCGAAACCGCCGGACTGCAGAACCTTGGCGAAATACTGCGCTTTCGGCTGTGCGTTCAGGTCGATCCTGACGCCGATCTTCGCCAGCATCGCGGCCGCCGCCTGGCAGATCGCCTCGTCGTTGACGTAGCGGTCGTTCGGGCAGTCCATGCTGACCTCGAAACCGTCCGGATATCCGGCCTCCGCCATCAGCACCTTGGCGCCGTTCACGTCCAGCGGATACCGCTCGAACTCGCCGCTGCGCGAGAACAGATAGGGCGAGATCATCAGCGCCGACGGCGTCGCAAGCTCGCGCATCACCTTGTCGCGGATCGCGTTTATGTCGATCGCCTGGTAGAAGGCCTGCCGGACCCGCTTGTCCTTGAACGGGTTCTTGCCGCTGACGCTCGAAGCGCGCAGCTCGTCGCGCATCTGGTCGAAACCGAGGAAGATCGTCCTGAGCTCCGGCCCCGTCAGCGCG
>DATHRP010000399.1:0-2076 GCA_035465195.1 Afifellaceae bacterium
TTTCCAGTCCCGGCGTATCGGTATCGAGCAGCATGACGGAGCCGAGGACGAAAGCCGCGGCCCCGCCGAGCCCGAGCGCGCCGAAGCTTGGCGCAAAGGCTTCGGCCACCATCAGCGCTGTGCCAAGGATAATGAGCGCGAGCCCTGCATAGTTGACCGGCAAAAGCTGGAAGGCATAAAGCGCCAGCAGCAGGCAGATGGCTCCCGTAATGCCGGCCACGAATATGCCGGGGCTGTAGAATTCAAGCACCAGGCCGTAAATGCCGATCAGCATCAGGATGTAGGCGACATTTGGATTCGTGATGACGGAGAGGAACTTGCTGCGCCAATCGGGTTCAAGGTGCTCGATCGTCATGCCGACCGTATCCAGAGTCACCCGACCCGCCGGAAGCATAATGCTACGTCCGTCGAGTTGCCGCAGCAAATCGGACATGTCGACGGCTACAATATCTATGACGCCTTCTTCGAGCGCGTCCGCCGCACTCAGGCTCGCAGCCTCGCGTACGGCTTTTTCAGCCCAGTCGATATTTCGACCACGCATCTGCGCCAGGCTGCGGATATAGGCGACAGCGTCGCTGACAATCTTGTCTTCCATCGTCGGATGTGTCGGCTTTTCCGCCTCCTTGCCTTCCTCGGGCGACGGAAGTTTCGGCAATCCGCCGCCAATCTGGACGGGCGTTGCCGCACCGACATTCGTACCGGGCGCCATCGCTGCAAAATGCGCGGCGTACAGGATGTATGTTCCGGCGCTGGCCGCACGGGCGCCACTCGGCGCTACATAACCGGTCACCGGCGTTGAAGATGCCAGGATGGACCGGACGATCAGGCGCATCGATGTATCGAGACCTCCAGGAGTGTCGAGCCGGAGGATGACCAATCCCGCTCCGCGTTCGTGAGCGGTTTTCAGTCCCCTTTCCAGATAATCGGCAGTTGCCGGTCCAATCGCGCCCTCAACATCCAGGATTAACGCCGATCTGGTCGGCTGTGCACCGGCATCTGGCAGAAGCGGAACGAGACCGAGCATTCCGGCCGCCGCCAACATTACCGCGGAAAGTATTCGTCTCAGGCGTTTCTGCAGAATGCCGGCTATCCGGCACGTTCCGTCTTCTGCCAAAACAATCTCCCATTATCCCGGCAATGCCGCCGTCGCCGAAAAAACGGCTCCAGCAAACACGCATCGGCGAATGCCACCTTGATGGTCATCAAACACCATCACATCGACGGAGGGGCCTCGGCCTCCGGCACGCGGCTCAAAAGCGGCTTCGTCAGGAGATAGAAGTTCTCGTCGATTTCGTAGATCGTGTTGTCCGGCATTTCCTGCCAGTTCTCGTCGGTGATCGGTTCTGAGGCGATTTCGACCGATCGGTAGGCTTCGCCGATCTCGTGGTGGACATGCGGGCGACCGCAAATCGGGCAATCGAAAACCTGGTCGCGCTCGAGATGCCAGAGCGTGCGGCCGAGTCTCGTTCCGACAAGTCTTTCCCCGTCCGTCAGCACGACATTGAGCCCGACCCTGGCATCCGGATCGACTTCGCGGCACCATTCGACGGTCTGCACCAGCCCCCGCCTGACAAGGCTGGCCAGCGGCTGCTCCGGCTCCCTGCGCCAGAGCGTCAGGAGATAGTAGAAGACGTGCTCGCTGTCGGTCGTTCCGTGGATTTCGTCGCGGTAGAAACCATCGATCTCGGGCAACATAAGATCGCGGACCGCTCCGAAATTCGGAACCGTGCCATTGTGGGCGAAGATCCAGCGGCCGTTGTGAAACGGGTGGGTGTTCTCGATCGACGGTTCGCCGACGGTCGCCCTGCGCACATGGGCGATGACCGTCCGGGCGTATACCCGGGCCGCCTTTTTCCGGAAATGCTCACCGTGATAGGCAGCCCAGGTCTGCTTCTCGACCATCGGCACACCGTCAGGGAAGTCGGCAACACCCCATCCGTGGCCGTGAACAAGACCTTCCAGGTCGCCCCGGCTCTGCTCCATGAGAGCGTTCTGCGCATGCACAAGACTGCACTCGACCCGGGTCGGTTCGTTTGATCGGAAGGCATACAGGCGACACACGGCGCAATCTCCTCG
>DATHRP010000400.1:0-3015 GCA_035465195.1 Afifellaceae bacterium
CGCATCCGGTAGTCTTCCGCCTCCGCCTGCTCGGCGACGATGCGCACTACGTCGGCGGAGTCGTAGCCGCCGATATAGAGGAACCAGCGGATATCGTGCGCCTTCAGCGAGCGGAATATCGCCGGGCAATAGGCCTCGTCCGGCTTGTCGCGGGTGGAGCCCAGCGCCGAGGACGGCGTCGCCGCGACGGCTTCCAGGCGTTCCACGCTTTCGCCCGACAGGTCGAGGAACGCCTCGTCGACGATGCCGCGCACGCCGTAGAGCGCGCCGTAGACGGCGTCGATCCCGTCATGCCTGCGGGCCTCCAGCGCCGCGCCCGCCAGCGACTGGTTGATCACCGCCGTCGGTCCGCCGCCCTGTGCAATCAGTACCTTGCCGCTCATGGGTATGATCCGTTGATTGTCTGTCCGGTCTTTTTGCCACCGATGATGGCGGCCCGCCAGAGGCGAATGGTCCTAGCCGCCCAACACCAGGAGCACGATGCCGCCCGCCACCAGCACGATACCGATCAACTCGCGGATATCGACCTTTTCATGGAAGAAGAGGGTCGTGGCGAGGAAAGTAAAGACGAGCTCGATCTGCCCGAGCGCCCGCACATGGGCGGCGTCCTGCACCGTGAAGGCGGTGAACCAGCAGACAGAGGCCAGCATGCCGGTGACGCCGACCGCGCCGGCGGTGCGCCAGTTGGCGAGAACCTTGCGGAACTCGCCCGGTTCCTTCCAGGCGATCCAGGCGCCCATGATCAGCGTCTGCAGCGTCAGGCTGACGACCAGCGTGAAGGCCGCCGACATCACCACGCTGTCGTGGTGGAGCGACAGCGAGCCGCCGCGATAGAACACCGAGGAGGCGCCGAGGAAGGCGGCTGAGACGAGGCCGAGCAGGGTGGATTTCTCGCCGAGCCCGGCAATCAGCGCGCGGAAGCTGAGCTTCGCCTGGCCGAGCGACAGCGCGATCAGCCCGCAGGCGCTGACGGCGATGGCGAGGATCGCGATCCCGTTCAGATGGTCGCCGAGGATGACGACGCCGAGCACGGCGACCATCACCACCTCCAGCTTGGAAAAGGTGGTGCCGACGGCGAAGTTGCGGAACGAGAAGGTCCACAACAGGAACACGGTGAAGAGGATCTGCGTCAGCCCGCCGAGCAGGCAGTAGGCGAGGAAGGTCGGGTTCGGGGTAGGGAGCGGCAGGCCGCCGATCCGGTTGAGGCCGGCAACGTAGAGCGCGGCCAGCGGCAGCGCGTAGACGAAGCGCACATAGCTCGCGCCGGTTGTCGACAGCCGTCCCTTCAGGTGCTTCTGCAGCGCCGAACGCAGGTTCTGGAAGAACGCCGCGGCGATGGTCACCGGTATCCACAGTTCGAAGGGCATGGCGGGTGTGAGGTCCGGATGAGGGTGGCGGCGGATCGCCGGGCGGTTCCGCCGGAAGCATGTGCAACAGGCCGCGCTTATCGGACAAAGCGCGGCGGGTGGCAAGTTGGCTGTCGCTGAGCTCCAATTGCCGAACGCCCGCCTATCCAATTTGTCATTGCCGGGCGCGTCGATTCATTCTGACAAGGCAGCGGTTCTGGGTTGCCGGAACTAGTCCGGCAATGACGAAAGAGGGTGTGTTCGGAAATTGACGCAGAAGGTCCGCAGGAACCGATTTCCAACCCTCCATCGTCATCCCCGGAGGTGTTCCGGGGATCCAGTGCGCCGGGTAACGCGGCCAGTCACAAACCGAGGTGACGCGCGCGGCCCGCCGCGCTATGACAGTCTTCACCTCAACTGATATTTCACTTCACGGACCGGAAAAGGAGCTGGACATGGGCGCAGACGGACGCATTGCATTGGTGACGGGCGCGGGATCTGGAATCGGCAGGGCGGCGGCCCTGTCGTTGGCGAAGGCCGGCTTCCGGCTGGCGCTGGCCGGCCGCAGGCTCGACGCGCTTCAGGAGACGGCCTCGCTCGCCGGCCTCGGCGACGACGATTGCCTTTGCGTCTCCACCGACGTCGCCGACCCGGCCTCCGTCGACGCTTTGTTCAAGACGGTCGAGGACAAGTACGGCCGCCTCGACGTGCTGTTCAACAATGCCGGCACGGGGGTCCCGGCCAAGACCATCGACGAACTGACGCCGGAACAGTGGAAGCAGGTCATCGACGTCAACCTGACCGGTTCGTTCCTGTGCGCCCGCGGCGCCTTCGCGCTGATGCGCAAACAGTCCCCGCAGGGCGGGCGGATCATCAACAACGGCTCGATTTCCGCCTACGTGCCGCGGCCGGGCTCCGCGCCCTACACCGCCTCCAAGCACGGCATTTCCGGCCTCACCAAGACGATCGCGCTGGACGGAAGGCCGTTCGACATTGCCTGCGGCCAGATCGACGTCGGCAACGCCGAGACCGCGCTTGCCTCGCGGATGGCCAAGGGCGTGCCGCAGGCCAACGGCGAGATCGCCGTTGAGCCGCTGATGGATGTCGCCCATGTCGGCGATGCCGTGGCCCACATGGCGAGCCTGCCGCTGGAGAGCAACATGATGTTCGTCAACATCATGGCGACCAAGATGCCGTTCGCCGGGCGGGGGTAGGGGAACCGCTCAAGCGAAATTCCGCAAGCGAGTATGCGATTGAAAGCACTGGATATCGATTGGGTTGACGACAGCAGGCGAGGCCGATTTCTAGATTTTTGCGTGTCGGGGCGATCGCTGTTCAAGGAGATCAGGAAGCGGGGATTTGATCGTCTGCCAAGGACAACGTCCAATCCCAATCTCCCCGCGCTGGACGTCGAGACGGGTGAAATGCTCCTGCTCGAAGGTGGTGGCGATACGCCAAGCGGTCGCGTTGCATTGTATCTTTGCCCTTGCGGGGATTTGGGCTGCGGTGCCGTGTCGGTAAGAATCGAACGAGACGGCGGCGATATCGTATGGGACGACTTCGTGTGGGAAGTCGATTACGAAGAAGAGGTTCTGCCACTGGAAAGATTGGGCCCGTTCCGGTTTCGTGAAGACGAGTATCGCAAATCAGTTCAGAATGCGTCCGAGCG
>DATHRP010000401.1:0-2008 GCA_035465195.1 Afifellaceae bacterium
CGGCGACGCGGGCGCCCTCCAGGTCGAGGCCGCAATGCGGGGCGGCGACCCGGGCCGCGGCGGCCAGCCCGAAGCCGGTGGCGCCGATCTCGTCGAGCGGTATGCCGCCGATGACCGCCGGCAGACCGACGGACCGGCCGGTTTCGTCGTGCACCCATGCCATGGCTGTCTCGTCGGTGCCCATATCCGGGCCGGGAATATAGCCCGTCTCGTCGGCGATCGCCTTGGCGAATGCCCGGACCAGCTCTTCCTTGTCGTGCGGGTCCATGTGCGGGTCGCCGTAGATGACGGCCTTGCCGCCGCCGTGGGGCAGGCCGGCGGCCGCGTTCTTCAGCGTCATCGCGCGGGCAAGCCGGAAGCATTCATCGAGGCTGACGTCGGCGGCCATGCGGACGCCACCGATGCTCGGGCCGGCGGCGATATTGTCGATCACCAGGATTCCCCTCAGGCCGAGGGAAGGCCTGTAGACATGGAGGATTTTCTCGGGACCGAGATCGTCTGAAAACCGGAAAGCGTCGTCCATGCTGTCACTCCTGATCCGCAGCTTCGATATGGCCGAGGAAGGCGGAGAGAAATCGGGCGGCCTCGCCGCCGGAAACAGCGCGGTGATCCATCGTCAGCGAGAGGGGAAGGCGTCGCGGCGTACCGCTGGCGCGGCCGATGCCCAGGATCGCGACCTGTGGCGGCACGACGACCAGGTTTGCGTAACGGCCGCCGAGAGCGCCGTAGTTGGATAACGTGATCGTCGCGCCGCGCAGATCGTCCGGCTTGACGGTCCTGTTCCGTGCGTCGTCGACCAGTCCTGCAAGTTTGGCGGGCAGCGACTGAAGCGGGATGGCGCCGGCGTCCTTCAGAACGGGCACGATCAGGCCGTCCGCCGTATCGACTGCTATGCCGATATTGACGACGTCGAAGAGCGTTCGTGTCTGGCTGGCCCTGTCGTACCAGACGTTGAGCGACGGCTCCTTCCTGGCGGCATGCACCAGCGCCTGCACGGCACGGGGCAAGAGCTGATCGGTGTCCTTCCATGCACTGAGATCGGCATCGTCGTGCAACGAGGCCGGAACGACCTCACGGCCGGCTTCGTGCATGCGGATCGCCATGGCCCGCCGGACGCCGCGCAGTTCCTCGCTGCCGCCGTTCAGTCTCCCTGTTTCAGCGGCTGCCGCGTTGCGGACATCCGTCGCGGTAATCTCGCCGTGCTTTCCGGTGGCCTCGACGGTCCGGAGATCGACGCCGAGATCCGCGGCGAGGCGCCTGACGGCCGGCGCGGCGGAAAGGCCAGCCGTTGCCGGTCGCTCGCCGGCCGCCGCCTTGGGGCGCGGTTCGGTTCGGCCGGCGGCCGGTGCCGTCTCCTCTTTCTCCAGCTCGCCGACAATTGCGCCCGTGTCCTCGGCTTGTCCGGTGCCGTATTCGAGCAGTGGTGCGCCGACCTGCACGATGTCGCCAGGTTCGGCGAAAAGCTTGACGATCTGACCGGATTCCGGCGCGGGGATTTCGATCACCGCCTTGTCGGTTTCCACGGACACCAGTGGCTGGTCGGCGCTGACATGGTCACCGACGCTGACATGCCAGTTCAGTATTTCGGCCTCCTGCAGGCCTTCCCCGAGATCGGGTAGGCAGAAAGTCGTCATGAGTATTCCATCACCTCCCGGACAGCATCCACGATGCGGGCAGTCGACGGCATGTAACGGCCTTCCAGCCTGGCTAGCGGGACGACCGTATCGTATCCGGCAACGCGCTTGACGGGGGCCAGCAGGTTCATCAGGCCCTCCTCGGCGATCGTCGCCGCCACCTCGCTGGCGAAGCCGCCGGTCAGCGAGGCTTCCTGGACGATGACGCATCGGCCGGTCCTGCCGACCGATTCCAGGACCAGCTGGCTGTCAAACGGTTTCAGGGTCGCCAGATCGACCACTTCGCACTCGATACCCTCCGATTCGAGCTGACCGGCCGCCTCCAGGCTTTCCCTGATCATCGCGCCCCAGCTGACCACCGTGACGTCCATGCC
>DATHRP010000402.1:0-6742 GCA_035465195.1 Afifellaceae bacterium
TCCTGCATCAGCGGATGGTCGCCGATGCGGATGTTGAGGCCGCCGGGCGGCATCTCGAAATCGGTCGGCGTGACGATCTCGACCCGGTCGACCCGGCCGTCGACGATCGCCGTCGACTCGATCGTGTCCTTGACGCACTTGATGCCGCACCAGGTGCCGGCATAGCGCGACAGTGCCCAGCCGTGGATGCCGTAGTCGAGGATCTCCTGCACGCCGGCCGGATTGAGGATCGGCATCATCACGTCCATCAGCGCGAATTCCGACTGGTGCGCCGTGGTCGAACTTTCGCAGGTATGGTCGTCGCCCATCAGGGCGAGCACGCCGCCATGGGGCGAGGTGCCGGCGAAATTGGCATGGCGGAAGACATCGCCCGAACGGTCGACGCCGGGACCCTTGCCGTACCAGATGCCGAAGACGCCGTCGAAGCGCCCCTCGCCGCGCATTTCCGCCTGCTGCGAACCCCACAGCGCAGTGGCGGCAAGGTCCTCGTTGAGGCCCGACTGGAAGCGGATGTCGTTCGCCTCGATCAGCGTCTTGGCGCGCCAGAACTGCTGGTCGATGCCGCCGAGCGGCGAGCCGCGGTAGCCGGTGACGTAGCCGGCCGTGTTGAGGCCGGCGCGCCGGTCGCGCTCCTTCTGCATCAGCGCCAGGCGGACGATTGCCTGCGAGCCGGAGATGAAAATCCGCTCCTTCGTCAGGTCGTATTTGTCGCCGAGCTTGACCGGCTTCAGGCTCATCGAGGCCTCCTCGCGGGCGGAACCGAATGCGGGCGGAAGTGCCGCAGCGTCCGCTAGATAATATGCCGAGTCTCAAGTGTGGCGCAAAGCGAAGAAAAATCCATTCTCAATTGGCGACAAAATGAAATATTCCTTCCGCTGGAGACCCAAGAGAAGCCCGGAAGAGTGAAATTCACACCGAATTGAGAGCAGACGTTCCAGCCTCGCTGTGACTCACACCGCCTTCACGATCGCCCGCTTGTAGAGATGCCAGGTGGCGTGCCCCAGGATGGGCAGCACGATGACGAGGCCGAGAAAGGCCGGCACCATCGCCGCGATCGCCAGCGCCGTCACGACAACGCCCCAGCCAAGCATGGCAACCGGGCTGGTGAAGACCGTCTTGAAGCTGACGATCATGGCGCTCACGAAATCGAGTTCGCTGTCGAGCAGGAGCGGCATGGCGATGACGGTGGAGGAGAACAGCACGAAGGCGAGGAAGGCGCCGACCAGCGTGCCGACGCCGAGGAAACCGAGACCTTCCGGCGTCGTCGTCACGATGTTCACGAAGGCGTCGATGGAGGAGAACGACTTGAAGCCGAGGAAGATCGCCAGCAGCAGCCGCACCTGGTAGATCCAGATCCAGAAGATGAACAGAACGACGAAGGCCATCCAGCCGAGCTGCCTGTCGCGCTGGCGGACGACGACGAGCAGCACGTCGCCGGCGTTGAGCGGCTCTCCGGTGGCAAGCCTGCGGCTCACCTCGTAGAGCCCGACGGCAACGAACGGTCCGACGAGCGGAAACCCGATGGCGACAGGAAGGATCATCCACGGCATGTCGAACACGGTGAGCGCCGCCAGGATGAAAAGCCCGCCGGCGGCGTAGATCCCGCCGAAGAACAGGCCGAACCATGGTGCATTGAAAAAGTCGGCGACGCCGGCCTTCAGCGCCGACAGGATATCACCCGGCGTGACCGGACGGACCTCCGGCAATTTCGCCGGCGCATGGGTCGCCTGCTGACCGCTGCTGTTCATTGCCGCCCTCCCGATGCTTCCTCCGGATGTCTTGCCCAGATGTCTTGTCCGGGGCATGGTTCATCCATGTCCATTGCGCGCCTTCTCTGTGCACGTGTGGCATAAGATTAGGCACGGCATTTCTGCACGAAATTGATCTGGATTAAATTCCGTGCCATGGCGGACCAGCCGCGTAAAGGCCGCTTTCGCACTGCAACAGTTGATTTTGCAGTGCAATATGTTTATCTCTTGAGCATGTCTGTTTTGGAGGCACACAGGGAAAACGCCGCGGAAGACAGCGATCCGCTCCCGCTTCTGGATGCCGATTTCCGGTCGACGAGAATGGGCCTCTTCCTCGATTTCGACGGAACGCTCGTCGACATCGCGCCGACGCCGGACGCTATCGAGGTTCCGCCCGGGCTGCCCTCGCAGCTGGCAGCCCTGCAACGCCTGACGGAAGGCGCGGTGGCGATCGTCACCGGACGCGATGTCGCCGACATCGAACGCCACCTGCCCGATTTCGACGGACCGGTCGCCGGCGGCCACGGCTCGCACTTCCGAATGGCCGACGGCAGCGTGACCACTATCGATTTCGACGCCGACCGGCTCTCCGCCATCAAGCGCAAACTGGCCGGTTTCGCCAGGACAGTCGACGGCCTGCACATGGAAGACAAGACGGCCGGTTGTGTGCTACACTACAGGCAGGCCCCTGGCGCCGGACAGGCCGCTCACGACTTCGTCGAAAAGCTTCTCGAGGGCCAGCCCGGCTTAGTCGCCGAGGCCGCCAAGATGGCCGTCGAGATCCGGTCGGAAGACATCAACAAGGCGTCCGCCGTCGCAAGCCTGGCGGCCGACCCGCCCTTCGAGGGACGGGTGCCCGTCTATGCCGGCGACGACATCTCCGACGAACCGGCATTCCAGTGGGTCAATACGAACGGCGGCCATTCGATCCGCGTCGGCGGCGGACCGACCGCAGCCCAGTTCGCCGTCGCCAGCCCCGACGAGCTGGCCGTCTGGATCGATTCTCTGATTGTCGCGTTGAAAAAATGAACAACCGAAGAGGACAAGCCATGAACCGCCTGATCGTCATCTCCAACAGAGCCCCGAGCTCCGATCAGAAGGCCAATGCCGGCGGTCTCGTCTTCGCGCTGTCCGACACGTTGCGCGAGACCGGCGGAATATGGATCGGCACGAGCGGCGAGACGAGCGACGAAGGCTCGACCGAACTCAAGCCGCGCGAGGGCCTTCCCTACCGGGTGCTGACCTTCGACCTCAGCCGGAAGGAACACGAGGGCTATTATCTCGGCTACTCCAACTCCGTATTGTGGCCGACATTCCATGGCCGCGTCGACCTGATCGACGTGAAGCCCGGCTACTGCGACGCCTACGAGGCGGTGAACCGCCGACTGGCCGACATGCTGAAATCCGTCCTGAAGCCCGACGACGTGATCTGGGTGCACGATTATCACATGATCCCGCTGGCCCATTTCCTGCGTGCGGCCGGCTTTGAAAACCGCATCGGTTTCTTCCTGCACATTCCCGTGCCGACCGGCCCCAATTTCCAGGCCATTCCGGAGAACCGTCAGATCGCCGAATGGTTCGGCGCCTACGACCTCGTCGGCCTGCAAAGCCAGCGCGACGTCGCGAGCTTCGTCGACATGCTCGACGCCTCCGGCCACCGCTACGTCTTCAACAGGGGCAAGGTCACGGCCTTTGGACGCACCTTCCGCGTCGCGAAGTTCCCGATCGGCATCGACCCGCATTCGTTCGCCGAGACCGCGGCCACGTCGGAAGCGGAGTTCCGCCAGCCGCCCGAGAAGATCCAGATCATCGGCGTCGACCGGCTGGACTATTCCAAGGGCTTGCCGCAACGCTTCCGCGCATTCCAGACCTACCTGCGCACCTTCCGGGACATGCACGAGCGCATTTCGCTCCTGCAGATTGCGCCGCCGACCCGCGAGGACGTCGAGGCCTATCGCGAGATTCGCCAGGAGACGGAGGCGCTGGCCGGCGAGATCAACGGCGAGTTCTCCGATCTGCACTGGACGCCGATCCGCTATATTCACCGCGCCGTCGCCCGTGACCAACTTGCGGGGCTCTATCGCCAGTCGAAGGTCGGCCTGGTCACGCCGCTGGTAGACGGCATGAACCTGGTCGCCAAGGAATATGTCGCCGCCCAGGATCCGGATAATCCGGGTGTGCTCGTTCTTTCCCGTTTCGCCGGCGCCGCCGAGCAGATGCATTCGGCCCTGCTCGTCAATCCGCACGACCCGTATGATGTCGCCGAGAAGATCGACATGGCCGTGCACATGCCGCTCGACGAGCGCCGGCACCGTTACCGCGTGCTCTATGACAGCCTCACCAATACCGACCTGTCCTGGTGGAGCGATACGTTCCTCAGCGCGCTGACCCAGAACGACGGTATGGCGATGCACACCGACCGGATCCCGAACACGGCTCCCGAGCCGCTGAACGAAAGTGGGTCCGGTTCCGCCGGCACGCTCGGCCATACCGCGACAGCCGCCTAGGCCCGACCGGTGAGGACGGGACGCCCGCTAGCCATCCCGTCGGAACCGGCGTCGCTACACAACGGCCACTTCCAATCGGAAGTTGTCGCTGTTGCGCGCGCATCATCGGCGCTGTCGAATCGCCGGCAATTGATTCGCCGTCAGAATTTCAGCCGCCGGAAGCTTTTTTGCCTACCGGTTCAAGGCACAACCGAAAAAATTCTTGGTCCGTTGCACGGATGCACACGGTCCGCCGAAAGTGCCCGGATTTCGCCAGCGCCGGGCCGGTCGCGATTGCGTTTTCGCAGTCGCGGCCAGTCCGAATCCGAAAGAATTGATCGGCCGGTTGGTTTCTCTTCACCATTGGCGAGTACTATGTGCACAGGTAGCGAAGGTTTCGGCGACACGCGCCGGAACAAGGGATGCGGCAAAGCGGCCCAGGGACCGGATTGTGATCTTGCAGGATCGCAATTCCGCCACATCCTCAAAAGGAGATGAACGAGACCAGGAGGGGCGAAGCCTAGGAAAGGAGCTGCACGATGGACGTGTTTTCCCTGTATGCAGAAATGTACGAAAAATCCAAAGTGGAGGAGCTTTCACTTCAGGATTATCTGCTGGGGTGTCGCGAAAATCCGATAATGCGGGCGACGGCCGCTGAGCGGATGATTTCTGCCATCGGCGAACCGGAACTGGTTGACACCAGCCAGGACCAGCGTCTCGGACGCATCTTCCTCAACCGCACCATCAAGCGCTACCCCGCCTTCTCCAAGCTGTACGGCATGGAAGAGACGATCGAGCGGATCGTCAGCTTCTTCCGCCACGCCTCCCAGGGCCTGGAGGAGCGCAAGCAGATCCTCTACCTGCTCGGCCCGGTGGGCGGCGGCAAGTCCACCATCGCCGAGATTCTCAAGCAGCTCATGGAGCACCAGCCGATCTACGTGCTCAAGGCCGGCGACGAGATCAGCCCCGTCTTCGAGTCGCCGCTCGGCCTGTTCGACCGCGAGCGCATGGGCGACCTGCTCGAATCGAAATACGCCATCCCCAAGCGCCTGCTCACCGGCTTCATGTCGCCCTGGGCGGTCAAGCGGCTGGGTGAGTTCGGCGGCGACATCTCGAAGTTCTCGGTAGTCAAGCTCTACCCCTCGAAGCTGCGCCAGATCTGCATCGCCAAGACCGAGCCGGGCGACGAGAACAACCAGGACGTCTCGACCCTGGTCGGCAAGGTCGATATCCGCAAGCTCGAGCACTACAGCCAGAACGACCCGGACGCCTACAGCCACTCGGGCGCGCTCAACCGCACGACCCAGGGGGTGATGGAGTTCGTCGAGATGTTCAAGGCGCCGATCAAGGTGCTGCACCCGCTGCTGACCGCGACCCAGGAGGGCTCGTATGCCGGCACCGAGAACATCGGCGCCTTCCCCTACCAGGGCATCATCATCGCCCACTCGAACGAGGCCGAGTGGCAGCAGTTCAAGAACAACAAGAACAACGAGGCCTTCCTCGACCGCATCTCCGTGGTCAAGGTGCCCTACTGCCTGCGCGCCACCGAGGAGGGCCAGATCTACGACAAGCTGCTGCGCGAGAGCACGCTGGGCACCGCGCCCTGCGCGCCCGAGACGCTGGGCATCCTGGCGCGCTTCTCGGTGCTGACCCGGCTGCGCGAGCACGAGAATTCGCCGCTCTACTCGAAGATGCGGGTCTATGACGGCGAGTCGCTCAAGGACACCGACCCGAAGGCCCGCTCGGTGCAGGAGTACCGCGACGCCGCCGGCGTCGACGAGGGCATGACCGGCATCTCGACCCGCTTCGCCTTCAAGGTGCTGGCCGAGACCTTCAACCACGACACCGAGGAGGTGGCGGCCGACCCGGTGCACCTGATGTACGTGCTCGAGCAGCGCGTCAAGCGCGAGCAGTTCCCCGAGGATATCGAGAGCAGGTATCTCGATTTCATAAAGAACGAGCTGGCGCCGCGCTACGCCGAGTTCATCGGCCACGAGATCCAGAAGGCCTATCTGGAGTCCTACACAGACTACGGCCAGAACCTGTTCGACCGTTACATCTCCTATGCCGACGCGTGGATCGAGGACCAGGACTACAAGGACCCGGACACCGGGCAGATGTTCGACCGCGAAATCCTCGAGCAGGAGCTCTCGAAGATCGAGAAGCCGGCGGGGATCTCGAACCCCAAGGACTTCCGCAACGAGGTGGTCAAGTTCGTGCTGCGCGCCCGCGCCGAGTACGGCGGCAAGAACCCCGACTGGCGCAAGTACGAGAAGCTGCGCCGGGTGATCGAAAAGCGCATGTTCAGCCAGGTCGAGGACCTGCTGCCGATCATCAGCTTCGGTACCAAGAAGGACAGCAAGACCGACAAGCAGCACGCCGAGTTCGTCGAACGGATGGTCGATCGCGGCTATACCGAGCGGCAGGTGCGCCGCCTGGTCGAGTGGTACATGCGGGTAAACAAGGCCGGCTAGCGCAGCGCGCCGTCCTGTAAAGCGTGAGTGGGGT
>DATHRP010000403.1:0-4271 GCA_035465195.1 Afifellaceae bacterium
CCTGGCCGGCGCCGCAAATGATCACTCGCATAGGCTAATGCCCCCAATCTGACCCATGGCTGACGGACTTCAGACGCCGAGACTTTTCAGTTTCCGGTGCAGAGCCGACCGTTCCATACCCACGAACTCCGCAGTGCGCGATATGTTTCCGCCGAAGCGGTTGATCTGGGCGGTCAGGTAGTCGCGTTCGAAGACCTCCCTCGCCTCGCGCAGCGGCAGCGACATGATGTGGGCATTGTCCTCGGTCGAAGTCGGCAGGATCTCGCCGACCTCCGGAGGCAGCATGTCGGCGGTGATGATCGAATTCGGCGATCCGCGGGCCAGGATCATTAGCCGCTCCACATTGTTGCGAAGCTGACGGATGTTGCCCGGCCAGTCATGGGCCTGCAGAACCGCCATAGCGTCTTCACCGATCGAGCGGCACGGCAGGCCGGCAGACGCGGACAGCTGGTTCATGAAATGCAGCACCAGGTCGGGGATATCGTCGCGCCGCTCCGCCAGCGAGGGGACCCGCAGGGGCACGACGCTGAGGCGGTGGAAAAGGTCCTCGCGGAACATGCCCTCTTCGATTTCCGCTTCCAGGTCGCGCGCCGTCGAAGACAGGATCCGCACGTCGACCTTCACCTTGTTGCTTCCGCCGACCCGCTCGAAGGTCTGTTCGACGAGCACGCGCAGGATCTTTCCCTGAGTCTCCCGCGGCATGTCGGCGACCTCGTCGATGTAGAGCGTCCCGCCGTGGGCCTCTTCCAATGCACCGATCCGGCGACCGGCGCCATTGGCCGATTCCGATCCGAACAGCTCCAGTTCCATCCGGTCCGGTGTCATTGTCGCAGCGTTCAGAACGACAAACGGCCCCGACGCCCTGTTCGATTGTGAATGCAGGACACGTGCAACGTGTTCCTTGCCGGATCCGGAAGGGCCGAAAATCATGATTCGGCTGTTCGTTGGCGCAACACGCTCCATCATCTGGCGAAGCTGGTTCATCGCAGCCGAACCGCCGACCAGCTGTTCGTCGGAACCGGCGCGCTGCTTGAGGTCCGCGACCTCGCGCCGGAGCTTCGATGCCTCGAGCGCGCGTTCCGCCACTAGCACCAGACGGTCTGCTTTGAAGGGCTTTTCGATATAATCGTATGCACCCCGCTTGATGGCCGATACCGCCGTCTCGATATTGCCGTGCCCCGATATGATCACGATCGGCAGATCCGGGTCCTGCTTGTGGATCATGTCCAGGAGCGCGAGCCCGTCGAGCCGGCTGCCCTGCAGCCAGATATCGAGGAAAACGAGGCTTGGCCGGCGCGCATCGATCTCCGCCAGCGCGCTATCGCTGTCGCTGGCCGTCCTGGTCCCGTGACCTTCGTCTTCCAGAATGCCGGAGACGAGATCGCGGATATCCGCTTCGTCGTCGACAACAAGGATATCAGTGGCCATTGGTCAAATTTCCTCCCGCGGTGCCAGGCCGTTATCCGTGGCCGACTGCCGCCCATCCGCGTTTTTCTTCAAGAAACCGAGGCGCACCCTCGCGCCTGTTCTGCCCGTTTCGTCCGGTTCGGCATCCTGCAGGGATATCGTACCGTCATGCTCTTCCATGATCTTTCTGACGATTGCGAGGCCGAGCCCGGTGCCTTTTTCCCGGGTCGTAATGTAGGGTTCCAGCAGGCGCTCGCGTTCCTCCTTCGGGAACCCCTTTCCGTTGTCCTCGACCTCGATATAGGCCGCCTGCTCGTCTTCGAATACGCGCACGACGATCCGCCTGTCGTTACCCTCCGATGTCGGAAGCGCCTCAAGGGCTTCCGAGGCATTCTTGATGATATTGATCAGCGCCTGTGCAATCAGTCGGTTGTCGACATTGGCCATCACCGGCTCCGGCGACGCCTCGAGCCGGAAATCGATGCCCGGATTGCCGACTTCCTGCAGGAAGACCGCCTCGCGGACGACCTGATTGAGGTCGTGCACCTGCATTACCGCCTTGGGCATGCGAGCGAACGAGGAGAACTCGTCGACCATGCGCCTGATGTCGCCGACCTGCCTGACGATCGTATCGGTGCACTGATCGAACACATCCCGGTCGTCGTCGGCGATCACCTTCCCGTACCGGCGGCGGATACGCTCGGCCGAGAGCTGGATCGGGGTGAGCGGATTCTTGATCTCGTGCGCAATGCGGCGGGCGACGTCGGCCCACGCAGAGCGCCGCTGGGCGGCCATCAGGTCGGTGATGTCGTCGATCGTGACGACGAGCCCCTCCTCGACGCGATCGGCATTCTCTTCGGTGATCTTGACGTTCAGGGTGCGGGTATCGCCTTCGCGGGTGATCTGGATCTGCCCGCGGCTTTCGCCTCGCCGGCGACCCGTACGTTTATCCAGCAACGGCACGATTTCAGGCAGGACCTCCTGGATCGGCCGGCCGACGACCTCGTTTTCACTGACCATCAGTGTTTCCAGGACTGACGGATTGACCAGAGTGATCGTGCCGTCGCCGTCGAGCCCGATCACGCTGGCCGAGACGCCGGACAGCACCGCTTCGGTGAACCGTCGCCGCTCATCGAGCTTGTCGTATGCTGTCAGCAGTTCGTTTCGCTGTGACCTCAGCTGGTTGGTCATGGTGTTGAAGGTGGACGACAGCGAGCCGATATCGCCCGTCGATTCCCGCACCGGCACCCGTACGTCGAGATTGCCCTCCGAAACCTCCCCGGCGGCGGTGATCAGGTGACGGATCGGTGCGACAAGCTGGTTGGCAAAACCCAGTCCGAGCCAGATTGCCGAAAGCAGCACGACCAGCGCCATGCCGGTGAACAGAATCGCGAATGCCTCCTGGACGTCCGCCCTGTTCGCATCGAGCTGGTTGAACTCCCGGGCGCTTTCCTCCGTCAGCCTGATATGGCGCGTCACCCTCCGGTCGATCGGCCGCGCCACATAGAGGAACATATTCTCGAAATTGACGAGCTGGACAACGCCGCCGACGAGGTTAATCACATTAGGATCGATCAGGATCGGTTTGCCGATCGGTTCCGTGTTGACCAGCGCTTCGGGTGGTGGCGGCGGGACGGAGCGGTTTGCCGGCGTATTGCCCTCCACGACGACGGTACCGTCCTGGCGCACGATCCGTATCGCCGAAAGCGAGCGCAAACGTGCCTGGTTCGTCATGTAAGAGGAAATCGTTTCCTTGTTCTTGTCGATGTCGGGCGAGACCCTGTTGAACTCCGTGGCGATCGCCAACAGGTCTCCCGCCAAGCGGTTCCGGTGTTCCTGCAGGTAGGATTGAGCGACGATTACAGACGTGTTGACAATGGCTTGTGTCCTTTCGTTAAACCATTGATCAAGGCCGCGATTGATTGTTGCCGACGCAAGTATCGCCATCAGCACGGCCGGAAAGGTCGCGATGAAAGAGAACAGCGTGACAATGCGCACGTGCAGGCGGGCAGCGGCCCTGCCCTTTCGCCGTGCGACGAAAAGGCCGCCGATCTCGTAGGCAATCATGCCGATCAGGAGCAGCACCATGACGACGTTGAGCCAGCGTGCCGTCACGATGACCTGCTGGGTCGGTTCGATCCGTGTCTGGCCGGTCAGGACCAGGAAGGAGCCGACAGACGTGGCCAGAGCGATCAGAATGATGACGAACCCGACAAGCCGGGCTGGCTTGTTCCGGCTCATTCTTTCACGTGCGGGCTGGAGACTTGCGCCTTCTGCTGCGCTGACCGTCATGGATAAAGACCTGTGCGGCTTGGAATGTTCCAGGCGATGCATTTCGGCAACATAAGTGATGTATATGTCACGAATCGAGCGGCGGTCAAAGCCATGATCCGCCCATGCCGATCACGAATCATGCCAATGTTCGAGTGGTTTCTGTCCGGCGCTATCGCTGACCGCGGATTACGGGGATGTCGAGATCCCTTATTTTCTTGCGCAAAGTGTTCCGATTGAGGCCGAGCAGTTCCGACGCCCTGATCTGATTGCCGCGCGTAGCCGCCAGCGCACCGCTGATCAGCGGCAGTTCCACCTCCCGTAAGACCCTGTGATAAAGGCCCGGGGGCGGCAAATCGGAGCCGAATTCCGAGAAATACCGGTTCAAGTGGTTCTCGACCGCCGAGCCGATGTCGACATTGTCTTCGCTATCGGTGGCAGTGTTCTGAATCACCGGAGTGTTGAGTTCCGAATCGAGCAATGCGGCAGTGATTCTGTCCTGGGGATAAAGCGCGGTCAGGCGCCGGATCAGATTCTCCAGCTCGCGGACGTTTCCCGGCCAGCGGTAACGCTTCATGATGTCCAAAGCGTCG
>DATHRP010000404.1:0-2569 GCA_035465195.1 Afifellaceae bacterium
GAATCGAACCAGACATCGAGAATGTCGGTCACCATCTCCCATTCGTCGGGATTTTCGACCACACCGTCGAGAAAACGCGCCTTGGCTCCGTCGGCGAACCAGGCGTCGGCTCCCTCCTCGCGGAATGCCTTGCGGATCCGCTTGATCAGCGCGATCGAGCCCTGCATGTTGCCGCCAGGCAGCAGGTTGCCGGTCTGCTTGTGCACGAAAACGGTGATCGGCACGCCCCAGGCGCGCTGGCGCGACAACACCCAGTCCGGGCGGTTCTCGATCATGCCGCGCAGGCGGTTCTTGCCGGCGGCCGGGACGAAACGCGTCTTGTCGATGGCATGCAGCGAACGCGCCCGCAGCGTATCGCCGTTGCTCTCGATATCGCGGTCCATGTGAACGAACCATTGCGGCGTGTTGCGGAAGATGACTGGCTTCTTCGAGCGCCATGAATGCGGGTACTGGTGCTTCAGACGGCCGCGTGCGATCAGCATGCCGGCGGCCGCCAGCGCGTCGATCACCCGCTTGTTGGCGTCGCCCTTCTTGCCCTTGTCGTCGATGACGCGCGCGCCTTCGAAGCCCGGCGCGTCCTTGGTGAAGGCGCCGTTCTCGTCGACGGTATAGGGAATGGCGCTGACGATGCCGCGCGCCTCCAGCGCGCGCCGGTTCTCCATCCAGATCTCGAAGTCCTCGCGGCCGTGGCCGGGCGCGGTGTGGACGAAGCCGGTGCCCGCCTCCTCCGTCACGTGATCGCCCTCCAGAAGCGGCACGTCGAAATCGTAACCGCCGAGGCCGGCCTCGCGCAGCGGATGGGCCAGCGTCAGGCCGGCAAGCTCGTCGGCGGAGACGACGCGCAGCTTCTCCTGAGCCTCGACGCGGGCGCTGTTCATGACGTCCTCGGCAAGCGCGTCGGCGAGCACGAACCGGTCGCCGGCCTTCGCCCAGTTCTCATCGGGCGCGGCCTTCACCTCGTAGAGACCGTAGGCGATGCGGCCGGAATAGCTGACGGCCCGGTTGCCCGGGATCGTCCAGGGCGTCGTCGTCCAGATGACGCAGCTTGCGCCCGCCAGTTCCCCTTCGGACAGAACCGGAAACTTCGCCCAGATCGTGTCGCTTTCGTAGTCGTGATACTCGACCTCGGCCTCGGCGAGCGCCGTCTTCTCCACCACCGACCACATGACCGGCTTTGAGCCGCGGTAGAGCTGGCCCGACATGGCGAACTTCATCAGCTCGCCGGCGATCACTTCCTCGGCCTCGAACGCCATGGTCGAATAGGGATTGTCGAAATCGCCGGTCACGCCGAGCCGCTTGAACTCGTCGGACTGGACCTGCATCCAGTGGGTGGCGAACTCGCGGCATTCGGCGCGGAACTCGTTGATCGGCACGTCGTCCTTGTTCTTGCACTTGGCGCGGTACTGCTCCTCGATCTTCCACTCGATCGGCAGGCCGTGGCAGTCCCAGCCCGGCACGTAATTGGAGTCCTTGCCGAGCATCTGCTGCGAGCGGACGACGATGTCCTTCAGGATCTTGTTGAGACCGGTGCCGATATGGATATTGCCGTTGGCGTAGGGCGGACCGTCGTGGAGCACATATTTCGGGCGACCGGAGGAGGCTTCGCGCAGGCGCTTGTAGAGGCTCATCTCCTCCCAGCGCCTGACCAGTTCCGGTTCCTTCTTCGGCAGCCCGGCGCGCATGGGAAAATCGGTCTTCGGCAGGAAAAGCGTCTTTGAATAATCGCGGCCGCCGGCATTGTCATCGCCGCCCGCTGGGGCCGTATCATGTTCGCTCATTGTCGGCTCGTCTGGCACAAATGTTCAGAAATCATCAGGGCCGCGTCGCGGCCCGGCGCATATCGTCCCGGCCTCAGCGCGAGGCCGGGCGGCTAATTCGAATCGATATGCGACCGTGAAAGCTCATGGCGGTGCTTTTAGCCGAGCAAGGCGGGACATGGAAGGGCCGGAACCCGGCAATTTCGAACATTTCCGACCGCCCGCGCAACGCCGGCCGGAAGGCATGTCCGTGAACCGATCCGCGGCCGGCCGCGTCAAACTTGTCGCGGACCGGTGTCGGAGCAGTCGACGGCCGGAACGCCGAAGACCATGCTCAAGGAGAAACCGCAATGACCATTACAGCAACAAGGATCGCCGCCTCGGCGGCCATGCTCGCCATCATGGCGGGAACCGTTTCCGCCGCCAGCCTGTCGCGCAGCGGCGCCACGAAACAGGTACTGCAGCAGGCGCCTTCGAAGCCGCTGGCGCTCGCCTACTCGTTCGAATGCAGGGCCCAGGGCACTCCGGTCGAATTCCCGGATGACCTCGTCGTGATCAACAAGGGTCCCGGCAGCGTCGCGGCCGGGACAACCGTGAATTGGCGTATGGAAAACACGTTTATCCAGGGTAGCTATGTGCTGCCGGCGATGGCGCCGAATCAGCATGTGTTCATCATTAACGCCAATCCCGGTGGATTGCCGGCCGGCGCTAAATGTTTCGTATGGAAAGTCGAGTAACCTCGACCGGCGCACCGGTTCGGACGGCTGGAACGCGCCGCCCGGGCCGGATTGCCGATTGCCGCGCCGGTGCGG
>DATHRP010000405.1:0-1820 GCA_035465195.1 Afifellaceae bacterium
AAGGGCGGCGATGCTGACCCGCATCAGCGGGAAGAACTGCTGGCGTCCGTTGCGGTCGGCGGCCGTGAAACCGCCGGCGTTCCGATGATCCTCGGAATAGAACTTTTGCGCGTGACGGCGGAAATCCCCGGCGACCCTGCGCAGGCTTTCGAGCGTCTCGAAGGCGTCGGCATTGCTGAAGGCCACGAAGAAATCGTCGCCGCCGATATGTCCGACGAAATTGTTTCCACCATCGAACTTGCGTGACAGGTAGTTGCCGAAAGCGGAGATGGCCTGGTCGCCGCGATGGAAGCCGTAGGCATCGTTGAACGGCTTGAAGTTGTCGAAATCGAAGTAGCACAGGATGCGGGCATGCTCGCCCTGGACCGCGGTCCTGGCGATATGGTCGGCGACCGAGCGGTTGCCCGGCAGGCGCGTCAGCGGATTCTGGTCCTCCGCCATCTTCAGCCGCTGCGCGTTGATGAAATGCAGCAGTGACTGGGCGGTGACGAAGCCGGCATATTTCATCCTGTCGGTCAGGATGACGCCGTCCTTGTTCTGGCCGTTGGCGAAGACGGCCAGCATGGCGT
The DNA here is from genome assembly GCA_035465195.1 of Afifellaceae bacterium. Taxonomy (GTDB): domain Bacteria; phylum Pseudomonadota; class Alphaproteobacteria; order Rhizobiales; family Afifellaceae; genus CAMYKZ01. The sequence goes on from DATHRP010000405.1 coordinate 570, forward strand.
CGGCGTCGCAGTTGATGTCGGCGACCGGGCAGCGGCTGATGTAGCGGCGCAGGCCGCCCATGAGCTGCTTGTTGGCCAACAGCGCATGACCGTTGGGATTGTAGATGATCTCCTTGAGATCGCGCTCGCGGACGATTCCGCACGGCTCGAGATTGGCATCGACGACCGGTATGATGTTCGTGTCGCTGTGCCGGGCGAACATGTCGATCACCTCCGACAGGTCGGCGTCCTTGGAGACCGTCGGCAGCACGAGGATATCGCCGGCGCCGATCTGGTCGGGCTGCTGGTCGAGATGGCGTTCCTGGATGTTGGCGATCCGCACGGTGTCGTGCACGTCCATCGCGCTGGCGAGATCGGTGAACGGGCGCTGGACGAAATAGCCCTGGACGAGGTCGCAGCCGATCTGCCGGCAAGCGGCAAATTCCTCCGGCGTCTCCACCCCTTCGGCGACCACCCGGATGCCGAGCACATGGGCAAGATTGACGATGGTGGAGACGAACAGCCGCTTGCGGCCGCTGCGTCCGATATCGGTGATGAAGAAGCGGTCGATCTTGATGTAGTCGGGCTCGTAGTCATAGAGCACCTTGAGATCGGAGAAGCCGCGGCCGAAATCGTCGATCACGAGGTTGTAGCCGGAATGGCGGTAGCACTCGACGACCTCGGTCAGCCGCTGCCTGGCGGCGCTGTCGAATCGTTCCGAAAGCTCCATGGCGAGGATCGATTCCGGCATATTGGTGCGCTTGAGGATTTCCGATGTCCAGGCCGGTTCGTACCCCGGATCGTCGAACAGCCGGCCGTCGATGTTGAGGAAGAGCTTCCTGTTGGCGGCGTCCGGGAGCCGGGAGAACTTCTCCACCGCGCGGTGGCGCAGAAGCAGTTCCAGTTCCGTCAGCGCACCCGCCGCGTGCGCCCGGTCGAAAACGTCGATGACGGAGCGGATGCCGAGGGTCTCGAAACCGCGCAACAGGGCCTCGTATCCGTAGACGAGGCCGGTGTTTATGTCGCAGATCGGCGGGAATGCGAGGTCGACACAGTCGCTCACGGCCTGAACGAATGCATCGCCGACCTTCCCTAAGGGAAGGTCGGCATCAAGAACCGACTGTTCGGCTGCATTCGCTGTCATCTGGGCTTTGGCGGGGCTTGGCGACCGGGCGCTCGGGAGGGGTTCTGGGACGATTTCTTGGTACACCCTAGCGGCGATAACTTGTCATCCAATCAACGGGAAGGGTTACCAGACTGTAACCCTGATCG
>DATHRP010000406.1:0-7606 GCA_035465195.1 Afifellaceae bacterium
TTTATCGCATCCACTTTCGACGAATCGGCCGTTCGGAAAAATATTCCCCTACGGTAACGTAGCCAAATTTATCAATTCTTTACTATAGTATTCAGCACTATACTGCTTAGTATCATGTTAGAGGTCCACTGAAATTAAACCGATAGCACCGAAATTAATCGTTCATTTACTGTAATTCTAGCGCTTCGGATATTCAATATTCATTAGAGATTTTTGCTTACAACTACGCATCGGTTCTAGATGCGGTCAGGCCTGAAGATCCCGTGTCGTCGGTCGCGACCAATTCTGTCAGCCAGATATGAAATTCGAATTCCAGCCGGCAAGGCTGAAGGAAGCGGCGACATGGAAGATTCACCTGCAAGGATAAGATTGCGCGAGGAGGCGGCCGCAGCGAGCACCGCCGGACAGTCGGCTCCGGAGCGCGCGTCGCCCAGCCCGACGGCACAGCAAGCCGCCCCTCAGGCCGCCGCAGCGCAGGGCCAGGCGGCTCCGGCCGGCACCGGCGCGGCGAACCCAGCAGCCCCGGTACAAGTCCAGCGGCCCGCCGCGGCCCAGCCCGCCCCCCAGCAGACAGCCCTGCAGACAGCCCAGCAGGCGGCCCAGCCGGTAGCCCGGCCCGCCGCCCAGCCCGCGGCGCAGCAAGCGCCCAGGCCGGCCGCTCCGCAGGCCGCCGCTCCCGCTCCGGCGCAACGCCCTGCAGCCCCCGCGGGCGCGCCGTCACAGGCTGCCCAGCAGGCGCCCAGACCGGCTGCTCCGGCCAATCCGGCCCAGAAGCCGGCGGCTCCTGCAGCCGCAAGGCCCGGCCCGCAGCTTGAACCGGCCCTGCCGTCGTCGATCGGCACGATCGTCACGATTTCCGGCTCCCGAGCGAACATCCTCCTCGACGACGCCACGATGGAAAAGGACGGCGCGGCCGACATGATACCGTTCATCGGCACGCTTCTTACCGTCGATACCGGCGATACGTTCGTCCTGTGCCTGATCACATCCATGACGCTGCCCGATTCCGCGCTGGAGCGCGGCGCCAGCGACCCGCGTCTGGTCGATGTGGAACTGGTCGGCGAACTGACCCGCGATCCCGACGGGCGACCCCTGACGTTCCGCCGCGGCGTCTCGATTTCGCCGCGCCTCGGCGACCGCGTACAGATCGCCACCCGGCAGATCATGGAAAAGGCCTACCATTTCGGCGATGTCGGTTCCGTGGAGATTGGCGTTATCCACCAGGACCGCTCGATTCCGGCCGTCGTCAAGGTCGACGAACTGCTGTCCAAGCACTTCGCGGTGCTAGGCTCCACCGGTTCGGGCAAGTCGTGTACCGTCGCGCTGCTGCTGCGGCAGGTGCTCGAGAAGCACCCGAACGGCCGTATCGTCCTGCTCGATCCGCACAACGAATACGGATCCTGTTTCGGCAACTCCGTCGAACTCGTCCAGCTCGCCGACATGAGCCTGCCCTACTGGTTCCTGACCTTCGAGGAGATCGTCGAGACCCTGATCGGCGATGCCGAGAAGTTCTCCGACGAGGTCGACGTCCTGCGCGACCTTATCCCGGTCGCCAAGCAGCACTTTTCCAAGAACCGCGGCTCCAACGGACAGCGCCGGTCGCTGAAGCGCGGCGAGCGCTATTCGGTCGACGTGCCGACCCCCTACCTGATCTCCGACATCATGCACATGCTGGACACCCACATGGGCAAGCTCGGCGCCCAGAAGGACATGGGTGCGTTCAAGCGGCTCAAGGCCCGCATCGAATCGATCACCCAGGATCCGCGCTTCGACTTCATGTTCGGCAATCTGACGGTGCAGGACAATCTGTCTGACGTGATGAGCCGGCTGTTTCGCGTGCCGGTCGCCGGAAAGCCGATCACGGTCATCCAGCTGATGGGCCTGCCTGCCGAAATCGTCAACGTCCTGGTCTCGGTCCTGTCGCGGCTGGCCTTCGACCTGGCCATGTCGAGCGAGGGCCGCATTCCGATCACCTTCGTCTGCGAGGAAGCCCACCGCTACGTCCCGCGCGACGGCAATGCCGGCTTCGAACCGACCAAGCGGGCGCTTTCGCGGATCGCCAAGGAAGGCCGCAAGTACGGCTGCTCCCTCGGCGTCGTCAGCCAGCGCCCGGGCGACCTCGATCCGACCATCCTGTCGCAATGTTCGACGCTGCTGACCATGCGCCTGTCAAACGACCGCGACCAGAGCATCGTCAAGTCGGCGGTGTCCGATGCCTCGGCGAGCCTGCTCAACTTCCTGCCGTCGCTCGGTGCCCGCGAGTCGATCATCTTCGGCGAGGGCGTCACGCTGCCTTCGCGCATCAGGCTGTCCGAACTGCCGGCCGACGCCCTGCCGGCCGCCGGCAGTACGGCCAAGTTCTCCGAGGCCTGGGCCGAGGATCTCGCCGACGACACGCTCCTCGAGACGATCGTCAACCGCTGGCGCGTTACCCAGGAAAACGAGAATTTCACGGGAGCCGAACAACCTGCCGCGCCGACCGCCCCGGCCGGCCCGGGCGTCATGTCTGACATGGCCGCCACGGATGTCGGACAGGCGGAGAACAATCTGCTGCGCCGCAAGGCCGGCGGCTTCGGCAGCGCGCCGAAACCGACATTGCGCAAGCAGCCGGTCGGCTAGCGCCGCGGTTCGAGAAGAAATCGAAAAGGCCGGGACATGTCCCGGCCTTTTTGTTTATGCCGTTTACCCGTCCGGCCTGCCGGCTCAATAATCGATTGCGCCGAGCCTTTGTCCGACCCTCGCATAGTCCCGCGCCGCCGCCTTCAGCCGGCTGGCGAAGCGGGCCCGGATGGCCTGCGCCATCTCCGGATATTCCTCCAGGAAGCGGCGGAACACGGTCCGGCGGATCTGCACCGCCTCCACCGGTTCGCGCACGCGGATCGTCTCCGGCGCCCGCATGTCGACCACCAGCGCACGCTCCGCCAACATCCCGCCGGGGCCGACGACGCGGATCGACGGCGACCCGGACCCGCTGCCGCGCACGGCCTCGACCGAACCCGAGCGGATCACGTAGGCGGAATGGAGCAACTGGCCTTCTTCGTAGAGCACCATGTCCTCCGGCAGCGTCCGGCTTTCGGCGGAAAAGGCGATGAGCCGCAGGTGCTCGGGAGAGAACCCCCTGAAGAAGGCCACCGAGGCCAAAAGGTCGATATCCGATGTCAGCGTCATGAGATTACGCCCGGCGAACTCCCGTCAGCGAACCAGCTTGTAGCCGCCCGCTTCGGTCACCAGGATAGCAGCCTGCGACGGATCGCGCTCGATTTTCTGGCGCAGGCGGTAGATGTGGGTCTCCAGCGTATGGGTCGTCACGCCGGAATTGTATCCCCAGACCTCTGACAGCAGCACGTCGCGGGTGATCGTCCGCTCGCCGGAGCGGTAGAGATATTTGAGGATCGCCGTCTCCTTCTCCGTCAGCCGCACCTTGCCGCCGGATTCGTCGATCAGCATCTTGGAAGCGGGCTTGAACGTGTAGGGCCCTATGGTGAAGGTCGCGTCCTCGCTCTGCTCGTGCTGCCGCAGGTGTGTTCTGATGCGCGTCAGCAGAACGGCGAAGCGGAACGGCTTGGTGATATAGTCGTTGGCGCCGGCTTCCAGGCCGAGGATCTCGTCGGAATCGGAATCGTGCCCGGTCAGCAAGATGATCGGCGCCTTGACGCCGTTCTTGCGCAACAGCTTGACGGCCTCGCGCCCGTCCATGTCCGGCAGGCCGACGTCCATCACGACCAGGTCGACATGGCCTTCCTTGGCGGCCTTGATGCCCGCGGTTGCGGTCTCTTCCTGCTGGATGTCGAATTCGTCGTAGAGCGACAATTGTTCCACCAGCGCATCGCTGAGGTCCTTGTCGTCATCGACCAGCAAGATCGTCCGTGATGTCATCGTTCGCTCCGTTGTCCGCGGCGAGAGGCGATCGGCTCTGGCCGGCAAGGTGATGCCGTGGAAACCTGACCGTTTATGCTTCGTCGATTCTTCCGGCCGCGGGCAAGATGTCTCAAAATAGTGATCACCGATAACTGACATATGAAGGTTCATATCGGGATGACAAGGTCAAAACGAAAGCACAATCGCGTCAGAACCCGGATAATCCGCGTTTTCCCGCACCCGACGGACCGTTCGCGCGGCCTCGTCCGGCTCGGCAGCCTGCGGCTGCCGTGCGCATTGGGCGCCGGCGGCGTCACCCGCTTCAAGCGCGAGGGCGACGGCGCCACGCCGGCCGGGCGCTATCGGCTCCTGTCGCTCAGGGTCCGCCGCGACCGTGTCGCCGGCCCGCGATCGGCTGTGCCCGCATCGCCGATGCGCGCCGACGATGCGTGGTGCGAGGAGCCGCGATCGGGAAACTACAACCGGTTGATCCGCCGCCCTGAGGGTGCTGAAGGCGACCGGCTCGTCCGCGACGACAGGCTCTATGACATAGTCGGAGTCCTCGACTGGAACATTCGCCCCCGCGCGAGCTATCGCGGCAGCGCCATCTTCCTGCATCTCTGCCGCCCCGGATACGGTCCGACCGCCGGCTGCATCGCACTGGAGCCGGACGACCTCAAGCGGCTCCTCGCCGCCTGCGGCCGCGATCCCGTCTTCGTCGTCGGCGACGTGACGCGCAGACCCGTCAGATCACCCGGATGATGAACCAGTAGAAGCCGACCAGCGCGATCGCCGCCGATGCCGGAACGGACACGAACCGGCGGTACCAGGCCTTCGAGCGGAACCACAGCCCGACGACCAGGAAGCAGGCGGCGATCACGGTGAGCTGGCCGAGCTCGACGCCGAGATTGAAGCCCACCAGACCGCTGACGAAATGCGCCGGCGTCAGGCCGAATTCCGTGAGCACCCCGGCGAAACCGAGACCGTGCAGCAGGCCGAACGCGAACACCACGGCCAGCCTCCAGCGCTGCAGGTGGTCGGTCAGGATGTTCTCGACCGCCACATAGACGATCGAGGCGGCGATCAGCGGCTCGACGATGGACGGCGGCACGCTGACGATGCCGAGCACGCCGAGCGCCAGGGTGATCGTGTGCGCCAGCGTGAAGCTCGACACCTGCCAGAGCAGCGGCCGGAGCCGCGGGCTGAGCAGGAACAGGCCGACGACGAAAAGGATATGGTCGAGGCCCTTCGGCACAATGTGCTCGAAGCCGACGACGAGGTAGTCGGCGAATACGGCGGCGGCGCTCTTCGGACGGGCGTCGCCCAGCGCCACCTGGTCCTCCGCGCCGGCGCCGACGAAGACCGCATAGATGATCTCGTTCGATCCGGCCTTCGCAAGCCGGATCACGCTCTCGCCGAACGCGGGATCGAAGCGCCAGGTCAGGATGCGCGCATCCCGGTCGACCTCGGCGGCGAACCGAAGTGTCGATATCCGCGCAAGATCCAGGTCGCCGGCCTCCGGAATCTCGACGGCGCGCACGGCGAGCGGGACCCGCTTTCCGTCGAGCCGGAGGTCGATGCCCTCGATCAGTCGCGGCGCGAACGCGTCGAAGGCAGCGCGAAATTCGTCGGGCGAAAGCGCCCGCAGGCGATCATATTCCGGCGCCTGGGCTGCGGCAGACGTGTCCTCGTGCTGCGGCCCGATGCCGGCGACCAGCGCCTCCAGGTTGGCGGTCAGTTCGAGCTGCAGCCGGCCCGGCGCGTCGAAGCCGACGGTGGCGATCGCCGGCCGCAATTCGTGCGCGTGCGCAGAATGGCCGAACGCCAGCAATAAGGCGAGCAGCGCCACGGAACGCACGGTCCGGCCGACGCTGCTCCATGTCATTGTCGGACACCGGCCGCCCATGGCCTATTCGTCCGCGACGGCGAAGGTGAGCGACGCCCAGTGGCTATGCCATTCGTCGCCGGTGTTCGGGTCGGCCGGGTCCAGCCGCACGGCGTTGAGCAGGAAGCGGCCGCCGCCCTCGAGCGGGACCGTCGCGACGCCATCCGCGCCGGTGCGGGTGACCGTCCGGTTGAGATTGCCGCCGCTCTGGCGGAACACCGCGACCTGCGTATCGGCCATCGGCGCGCCCTGCCATAACAGGCGGACCGGCAGCCCGCCCGGCAGCGGACCGGCATAGGGGTTGGCCAGCGCCACCAGCTCCAGCGGCATCCCGACCGGCCGGTCCCGGTCGTCCTCGCCGACGGGCCCGACCTGGATCAGCGCCTTGGCGCAGCGGACATAGGTCTCGGAGAAATCGCGCTCCGGCAGGCCGCGCGCCCTGTGTTCCGCCACCGCCCGGGTCAGCCCCTCATAGTCGGTATATTTGAGGAACGTCTCCCAGTCGCGGTAGATCAGACGGTCCGCGGTCGAGTGATAGGAGACGATCGTCAGGCCGGCGTCAGCCGACTTTATGTCGAGCGACGGTGACGCGCCGTCGTAGGACGAGACTTCGGAAGCCCCGGCACGACCCGTCACCCGGTATGCGACGAAGCGGTCGCGCAGATACGGAAAGACGTTGCCCTTGAAATCCTGCCCGACCTTGAGCTCCGCCCGGACACGCTCACCCGGCGCCACGCGGAAGCTCTCGGGCTCGACCCAGAATTCGTGCGCGGATGCCGTCGTGCAGATCAGCGCAAGAAGCAGTCCGATCGCACCGTGCCGGACCATCACTCAGCCGCCCGGCGCGCCCTGTGTGTTGACGTAGAGCGCATAGAGCGAATGGCTTGCCGCCATGAACAGCCGGTTGCGCTTGATGCCACCGAAGCAGACATTGGCGCAGCGTTCGGGGAGCGCGATGCGGCCGATCTTCGCCCCGTCCGGCGCGAACACCAGCACCCCGTCGAGCTCCGGCGTGCCCATACCCCAGCCGCACCACAGATTGCCGTCGACATCGCAGCGCATGCCGTCCGGCGTGCCGCCCGGTCCGGCGTCGATCAGCACCCGCTTGTTGGCGATCTCGCGCCCGTCCGCGGTCACGTCGTAGGCCAGGATCTTGCGATAGGGCTCGCCACGCGATTCCACTACGTAGAGAATCGTCTCGTCGGGCGAGAAGCAGAGCCCGTTCGGCCCGAGGATGTCGTCGGCGACCACTGTCATCTCGCCGCTGTCGCCGTCGATCCGGTAGACCGCCTGCGGCACTTCCGGCTCCGCCTTGTGGCCCTCGTAGTGGCCGAGAATGCCGAACGGCGGATCGGTGAACCAGACCGAGCCGTCCGATTTCACTACCACGTCGTTCGGCGAGTTGAGCGGCTTGCCCTGCCAGCTGTCGGCGAGCACTGTAATCGTCCCGTCATGCTCCGTGCGGGTCACCCGCCGTCCGCCATGCTCGCAGGTGACGAGCCGGCCCTGCCGGTCCCGCGTATTGCCGTTGCCGTAATTCGACGGCCGCCGGTAATCGCTGACCGCGCCGGTCTCCTCCTCCCATTTCAGGATCCGGTTGTTCGGAATGTCGCTCCACAGCAGATAGCGCCCGTCGCCGATCCACACCGGCCCCTCCGACCAGCGGCAGCCGGTATGGAGCCGCTCGACCGAGGCGCTGAACACGCAATATTTCTGGAACCGCTCGTCGAGAACCTCGATTGCCGGATCGGGATAGCGCAGGCTCGGCTGCCAGTCCGGTTCGTTTGCTGTCATGGTCGTCTCCCCTCGGCTCGGATCGTCGGCGTAGCGAATTCAGGCTTATAGCCCGGCCGGACCCGGTTG
>DATHRP010000407.1:0-16116 GCA_035465195.1 Afifellaceae bacterium
AATTCCGCCAAGGGCATAAAATGAACAAAACGACCGGGTCAGATCCCTGATCGCCCGGAACAAGAGCATCAAGACAGGGAGATGCACATGAGCGTCAAGCGGATCCTGGACGACAAAGGCCGCGAGGTCGAGACGTCAGATGCAGATGCCACCGTCCACGACGTGGCGACAGTGTTGGCCGACAAGAAGATCGGCGCCGTCGTCATCCTCGACGGACATGATATCTGCGGCATCCTTTCGGAGCGCGATATCGTCAGGGCCATGGCCCGCGACGGTGCCGGAGCACTGGAGAAGAGCGCCGGCACCTACATGACGAAGAAGGTGGTGACTTGCTCCGTCGCCGACACGATCGACGACGTCATGCACAAGATGACTGCGGGACGATTCCGTCACCTGCCGGTCGTGGAAGACGGCCGGCTGATCGGCATCGTCTCGATCGGTGATGTGGTGAAAAGGCGGATCGCGCAGGTCGAACGCGAAGCGAACCAGATGCGCGAATATATCGCGATGGCCTGAGCGGCCTAGCCGGCTTCGTCGAATTCCAGCTTCAGTCCGGTGGGATCGTCCGCGTCGGCGACGATCGAGCGGTAGAAGCATGTCGACCGGCCCGTGTGGCAGGTCTCTTCCGGCTTTTCGACCGTCACGACGAGCAGGATCGTATCCTGATCGCAGTCGGTCTTCACCGAGACCACCTTCTGCAGGGCGCCCGACGTGGCGCCCTTTTTCCAAAGGCACTGGCGCGAGCGGCTCCAGTAATGCGCATAGCCGCTCAGCACCGTATGGCGCAGGGCTTCCTCGTTCATCCACGCCAGCATCAGGACAGCGCCGCTCCCGGCATCCGTCGCGATGCACGGAATCAGCCCGTCTTCATTGAAGGCGGGCAGAAACCGGTCGGTTTCCTCGATGTTCGTTTCAGCGCTCATTGCGACCGTTCCGAAGGATTGGGCGAACCATCGACGGTGCGCTCAGGAGACGTGCACCATCCGCAGGAATTTTTCGCGCTCGGACGGATCGTCATGGAATATGCCGGTGAACCGCGAGGTCATGGTCGATGAACCGCTTTTGCGCACGCCACGCATCGACATGCACATATGCTCCGCCTCGATGACCACGGCCACGCCGCGCGGCCCGAGAGCCTCTTCCAGCGCATTGGTGATCTGGGCGGTCATGGTCTCCTGCGTCTGCAGGCGCCGCGCGAACGCGTCGACAAGACGGGCCAGCTTGGACAGGCCGACCACCCCGTCGGTCGGATAATAGGCGATATGGGCGGTGCCGAAAAACGGCACCATGTGATGCTCGCAGTGGGAATGGAAAGGGATATCGCGCACAAGCACCATGTCCTGATAGCCCTCCACGTCGGTGAACGTCCGCTCCAGGATCTTGTTCGGATCCATGCCGTAGCCGGAATAAAGCTCTTCCAGCGCCTTGGTGACGCGTGCCGGCGTCTCGACGAGGCCTTCACGGTCCGGATCGTCTCCGGTCCAGGCGATCAGGGTCCTGACGGCAGCCTCGACCTCTTTGCGGGACGGGCGCCGGGTGGTGCGCTTCTTGTCGTCGGCCGCCGGCGTTTTCACGACTGCGTCCATGGCGTAAACCTTTCCGTTGCCGGATTGCATTCAATTCGTCGGTCAACCGGTGTAGAAAACCCGGCGAACGAGACCCTATATAGGCTTTGACGGGCGTTTGCCCATCGAAAAGTCAAGCGGCGCGGAACGGATGGCATGATCGACGACGTCTATAATGCGAGGATTCTGGAGTTTGCCGGCAATATTCCGCGCATCGGCCGCCTCGACGATCCGGACGCGTCCGCACGGGCGCATTCCAAGCTGTGCGGCTCGACCGTGACCGTCGACCTGAAGATGGCGGACGGCAAGGTTTCCGATTTCGCTCACGATGTCCGGGCCTGCGCGCTCGGCCAGGCCTCGTCCTCGATCATGGCCCGCAATATCATCGGCTCGACCCCGGAAGAGCTGCGCGACCTGCGGCGAACGATGTGGTCGATGCTGAAGGAGGGCGGGCCGCCACCCGTCGGGCGCTGGGAAGACCTGAAGTTTCTCGAGCCGGTGCGCGACTACAAGGCGCGTCACGCCTCGACCATGCTGACCTTCAACGCGGTGGTCGATGCGTTGACCAAGGCCGGCTATCTGCAAGAGGCGGAGAATGGCGCCGCGGCCTGACCCGGCCGGCGACGCCGCCCTTCCGGCACCCGACAGGCGTCGCTCGCCGCCGGTGATCGCGGCCCGGGTGCTGATCCGGGCCTATCAGTTGACGTTGTCGGCGTTCTTCGGCCGTACCTGCCGGCATATGCCGACCTGCTCGGAATATGCCGACGAGGCGATCACCCGTCATGGGCTGTGGGCCGGCGGATGGATGACGCTGGCGCGGCTGTGGCGGTGCCGGCCGTTCGGAAGCCACGGCTACGACCCGGTGCCGGATACCTTGCCAGCCGGCGGCCTGATCCGAGAATGTCGCAACTTTCGTCTCCGGCGCGCGCCGGGGCAGTCCGAAACAGAATTTCCATGGTCTCAATTTCTTTCCCAGACGGTGCCAAGCGTGATTTCCCAGACGGCGTGACCGGTGCGGAGATCGCCGAGTCGATCTCCAAGTCGCTGGCCAAGCGAACCGTGGCGATGAAGCTCGACGGCACGCTGTGCGACCTCTCGGACCCGATCACGAAGGATACGTCGATCGAGCTCGTGAGCCGCGACGATCCGGAAGCGCTGGAGCTGATCCGGCACGATTGCGCGCATGTGCTGGCGGAGGCCGTGCAGGAACTGTTTCCGGGCACGCAGGTAACGATCGGCCCGGTGATCGAGAACGGCTTCTACTACGATTTCTTCCGCAACGAGCCGTTCTCCATCGACGACTTCGAGGCCATCGAAGCGAAGATGCGCGAGATCATCGCCCGCAACCGGCCCTTCACGAAATCCGTCTGGAGCCGGGAGAAGGCGAAGCAGGTGTTCACCGACATGGGCGAGCGCTTCAAGGTCGAACTGGTCGATGCGATTCCGGAAGACCAGGACATCAAGATCTACAGCCAGGGCGACTGGTTCGATCTCTGCCGCGGGCCGCACATGCCGTCGACCGGTCGTGTCGGCAACGGCTTCAAGCTGATGAAGATCGCCGGGGCCTACTGGCGGGGGGACGCCCACGGCCCGCAGCTCCAGCGTATCTACGGCACGGCCTGGCGCGATGAGAAGGAGCTCAAGGCCTACCTGACGATGCTGGAGGAGACCGAGAAGCGCGACCACCGGAGGCTCGGCCGCGAGATGGACCTGTTCCATTTCCAGGAGGAAGCGCCGGGCATGGCGTTCTGGCATCCCAAGGGCTGGACGGTCTGGCGCTCGGTGGAAGCCTATATGCGCCGGCGGCTCGATGCCGCGGGCTACCAAGAGGTCCGCACCCCGCAACTCGTCGACCGCAAGCTGTGGGAGGAATCCGGGCACTGGGAGAAGTTCCGCGAGCACATGTTCATCGCAGAGGTGGACGAGGGCGACGAGGGCAGGGACGAAGACAAGAGAATCTCCGCGCTCAAGCCTATGAACTGCCCGTGCCACGTGCAGATCTTCAACCAGGGCATCAAATCATACCGCGACCTGCCGCTCAGGATGGCGGAATTCGGCTCCTGCCACCGCTACGAACCGTCCGGCGCGCTGCATGGTCTGATGCGCGTGCGCGGCTTCGTGCAGGACGATGCGCACATCTTCTGCACCGAAAAGCAGATCGCCTCGGAGACCGAGATCTTCTGCGAACTGCTCGCCTCGATCTACCGGGACCTCGGCTTCGAGACGTTCCGCATCAAGTTCTCCGATCGACCGGAAAAGCGCGCCGGCTCCGACGAGACCTGGGACCAGGCGGAAGCGGCCCTGCTGGAGGCGACGAAGTCGGCGGGAATCGAGGTGGAGCTCAATCCGGGCGAGGGCGCGTTCTACGGGCCGAAGCTGGAATTCGTGCTGACCGACGCGATCGGCCGCGACTGGCAGTGCGGCACGCTGCAGGTCGATTTCGTTCTGCCGGAGCGGCTGGATGCCAACTATCTCGGCGACGACGGCGAGAAGCACCGGCCGGTAATGCTGCACCGGGCGATCCTCGGCTCGTTCGAGCGTTTCATCGGCATCCTGATCGAGGACTCAGCCGGACGGCTGCCGCTCTGGCTGGCGCCTGTGCAGGTGGTGGTCGCGACGATCACGTCGGATGCCGACGCCTACGGCGCCAGGGTGCGCGACGCGCTGACAGCCGCGGGCCTTCGGGCCGAACTCGACGCGCGCAACGAGAAGATCAACTACAAGGTCCGAGAGCACTCGGTGGCAAAGGTGCCGGTCATCCTGGTCGTCGGAAAGCGGGAGGCCGAGGAGACGACCGTCTCGATGCGGCGCCTAGGCTCGAACGACCAGCAGTCGTTACCGCTCGGTCAAGCCGTCGAACAGATCGGAACGGAAGCGCGCCCGCCGGACCTGCGTCAGGAAGGCTGAACGCGAGACCGGCGGCTCAGTAACCGCCGTCGCCGTTCTGGACGATCAGGTCCTGCAGACGGACTTCCACGTCCCGGTTGATGCCGGGCCTGATCTGGAAGTCGCGGGCATAGGTCTTGTTCTTGTGCCGGGCGACCGCGGTGTAGGAGCCTTCCGCCAGAATGATGGTCGGGAAGGCGCCGACACTCTGGTGCAGGGTGTCGCCGGCTTCCGTCAGCACGGTCCAGCTCGTATTGGCCAGAGCCTCGCCGCCCTCGTTCTCGACAAGCTTGAAGGTCGCCTCCGCCCCCTTGTGGCGGATCGTGGCGTGGGTCAGTTCGCCGGCGTGGACCTCCATGTCGGCCCGCACGGTCGCGTTGACGAAGCCGTAGCGGCTTACGATGTGATACGTGCCGGCGCTCAGCCTGATGATCTTGCTGGGCTGGGCGTTCGGCATGATCACGGTCATGCCGCCGAATTCGTCTTCCTGGGAAATCTCGAATGCAACCTTGTCGGAATCGATCGGAAGGTCCTCGCCGACCACGGCATCGAGTTGAAGCCCGCCGGCGTTCAGGACGAGCGTCTCCGTTACCGGCTGGTCGACCAGCGCCAGTCGCTTAGTGCCGCCGGCGCGGCCGTAGCTGCCGTGGACGAGATATTCGCCGGGTGGCAGGGAGAGGCTGACACTGCCGCCGGAGGCGGTGGCTTCCAGCGGAAGCTCGCCGTTCTCGCCTGGCTCGCTGCCGAAAATCCGCCATTCGACGCCGGTCGAGATGGCCGGCGCATCGTCTGTCATCTGGGCGCTGAGGTTGATTGCTATCTCGCGGGCCGCCCTGCGGGCCGGCGCCGGATCGTCGGGCACGAGCTGGATCGGCGCGGTGAAAGTCTCATCCGGTGCCGGCATGAATGCATCCGGGCCCGCCGCGGGCGGCGCAAGCAGATTGGTCGGCGCGCCGGGTTGGTCGAGCCCCTGTGCTGTCGCCAATTGCGGCAGGATGCCCAGCAAACACGCAAGACAGGCGGATCGCAGCAGCTTCATTGACAATGGTCTCGATCTGTTGTTCCAAGCTTCGTAAGCCGGTAACCGTGGTTATTTCAAGGCCTGACCGGCGAACTTCGCTTCCCGGCCCGTAAATCCTGCCTTCCGGACAGACCCATGAACGATTCCCTGAAGGACTACCTCGCCAGTCGGCGCACCGTTCCGTCGGCCCAACTGGGCGAGCCCGGGCCCGATGATTCGGCGCTGCGCGGCATGCTGACGATCGCCGCCCGCGTTCCCGACCATGGCAAACTGGCGCCATGGCGCTTCATTATCTACGACAAGGCCTCGCGGCAGACGGCGGCGGAATGGCTGGTCGCGCGGGCCGCGGCAATTTCCGAACATGGTGAATCCGGTTCCGAGGTGAAGAAGGCCGGGCTGTTCGCCCATGCGCCCACGGTTGTCGGCGTGGTTTCGGCGGTGTGCGAGCATCCGAAGATCCCGGCGTGGGAACAGCAGCTTTCGGCAGCCGCGGTCTGCCTCAACCTTGTCCATGCGGCCCACGCGCACGGATTCTCGGCGCAGTGGCTGACGGACTGGTTCAGCTATGACGAGGAGGCATCGGCCTATCTCGGCGCCGGTGAAGGCGAGAGGTTCGCAGGCTTCATCCATATCGGCACGCCCGAGGTCGCCCCGGTCGAGCGCGACCGGCCTGACGTCGACGCCCTGACAACCCGCTGGCAAGCAAACCAGGACTGACGGCATGTTCTACACCCCGATGGCCGGCGATCACGGCCTGCCCTTCGACCCGTTCAAGGCAATCGTCGCACCGCGTCCGATCGGCTGGATCGCCAGCCGCGACAAGGATGGAAAGCTCAACCTGGCGCCATACAGCTACTTTAACGCGGTCTCCACGAAACCGCATATCGTCATGTTCTCATCCGAAGGGATCAAGGACAGCGTGACGAACATCGAGGCGACCGGCGAGTTCGTCTGCAGCCTTGCGACCTACGATCTGCGCCTTCAGATGAACGAGACGTCCGCCTCGTTGCCGCACGGCACAAGCGAGTTCGAAGTGGCGGGACTGGAGATGGCGGAAAGCCGAACCGTTTCGGTGCCGCGGGTCGCTGCGTCGTCGGCGGCGCTGGAATGCAAGCTGATCAAGACCGACCATCTGAACGGCCTCGATGGGAAATGGTCCGGTTCGGTCGTGGTCTTCGGCGAGGTCACAGGGATCTACATAGCCGACCAAGCGATCGTGAACGGCCGCTTCGACATGGCCGGGCAGCGCACCATCGCGCGCTGCGGCTACAGGGATTACGCTGTGGTAGACGAACTGTTCGAGATGAGCCGTCCGACCGGCACGCCCGAGGGCGTCTAGGCGGCCGGACGCCTCATTTGCCGAGGCCGGCTCTCGCCAGGGTTCGTTCCGCCGCCGTCAGATGCGGCCGGTCGAGCATCTTTCCGTCGAGACCCACGACGCCGGCATCGCCTGCCGCACTGAATGCCGCGATGACGCGCCGGGCCTCCTCGATCGCTTCCGGCGACGGCGTGAAGGCCTCGTTGATCACCGGCACCTGCGCCGGGTGTATTGCCAGCTTTCCGGTGAAGCCGTCCCTGGCCGCAGCGTCGGCTTCCCGGCGCAGACCGTCCTGATCGCGGAAATCCGTGTAGACCGTGTCGATCGGCTGGACGTCCGCGGCGACCGCGCCGAAAAGGCAGAGGTTGCGCGCCAGCACGAACGGATCGGTCCAGTTTCCGCTTGCGTCCTTGTTGCCGCTTGCGCCGATGGCGGCGGCGAGATCCTCTCCGCCCCAGGTCAGGCCGGCAAGACGGCGGCAGGAGCCGGCATAGGATCCGAGGCCGAAGATTGCGGCCGCCGTCTCGGTCGCGATGGCGATGATCCGCGTGCGGCCGTCCTCCAGATCGTGGAGCGCCTCGCGCACGGCAATGCGCGCGTCGAGCAGGGTGACATCGGCGCCTGACTGCGATTTCGGCAGGACGATGCCGTCCGGCCCGGCCGTCATGACGGTATCGAGATCGCTGTCGCTGAATCCGCTGTCGAGGGCGTTGATGCGAACGTAGAGCTTCGGCCGCTTCGCCTGCCGCCTTGCCGATTGTAGAAAATCCAGGGTCGTTCGTCGCGCCTGCGCCTTGGCATCGGCTGCAACGGAATCCTCCAGGTCGAGGATGAGCGTGTCGGCGCCGCACTCCAGCCCCTTGCCGAGCTTGCGTTCGTCGTCGCCCGGGACGAAGAGCAGCGAGCGCATGATCGTCACGCCGGCTGGCGCCGCATGAAGGCGTTGCGCCGGCAGATCGCCACCAGGACATCGTCCTGGTTGAAGGCCTTGTGCTCGAATTCGACGATGCCGGCATCGGGCCGCGATTTCGACACCCGCTTGCCGATCACCTCGGTGGTCACGTGAATGGTATCGCCCTGGTAGAGGGGATGCGGAAAGCGCACTTCGGTCATGCCCAGATTGGCGATGGTGGTGCCGACGGTGGTGTCGGTGACGGCGATCCCGATCATCAGGCCCAGCGTGAACAGGGAGTTCATGATCGGCTGGCCCCATTCGGTCTGGGTCTCGCAGAAATGGCGGTCGATGTGCAGCGGCTGGGGGTTCAGAGTCATGTTGGAGAACAGCATGTTATCCATTTCGGTGACCGTCCTGCGCAGCTCGTGCTCGAAGACATGACCTTCGGTAAACTGCTCGAAATAAAGGCCCGGCATCGGATTCTCCTCCCTGATTCAGCGTCAGCATAACGGTGAAAAAAAAGTGCAGAAAGAGACAAGTGATTAACCCAAATGAACCAATCGTTAAGTATCCCGATGCAGGATGACGCCAGGCCGAATCCGGCTTGGGCGAAGGTACGCAATGATCATAGAACGCTTCCTGCAATGGGTGAGTGGTGCGCCAACGTCGAAAAGGGCGGAAGCCGCCCACGCGTTGGCCCGATCCTATCTGCTTTCCGCGCTGGCGCCTGAAGAGCGCGACGGCGTGGAGGCGGCGATGACGGTTCTCCTGGACGATCCGTCGACGGACGTTCGCGCGGCGCTGGCGGAGGCGCTGGCCGACAGCGACAAGGCTCCGCACCATATCATCATATCGCTGGCACAGGACCAGACACGGGTCGCCTCGATCGTCACCGAGCGTTCGCCGGTGCTGCTGGATTCGGAACTGGTCGATATGCTGGCGACACGGGAAGAGGCGATCCAGCGGGCGATCTCGCGTCGCCCCGTGGTCACCCGGGCCGTGTCGGCGGCGCTTGCCGAAGTGGCTTCGGCAGAGGCCTGCGTGGAGCTTCTGTGCAATCCCGGCGCGCGGCTGGCGCGCTTCTCGCTGGACCGGATCATCGAGCGCCATGCGGATGACGCCAACCTGCGCGATACGCTGCTGGCACGACGCGACCTGCCGGCCGACATTCGCCAGACGCTGGTCAACCGCTTCGTCTGCAATCTCAAGGACCTCGTGGTCGAGCGGAACTGGCTGACCAACGACCGTGCCGACCACGTTACCAACGATGCACGCCAGCGCGCGCTGATCAGCATCGCCAACGGCTCTCCGGACGCCGACATCACCAGCCTGGTCAAGGTGCTCGCCGATGGCGGCGAATTGAATCCGGCGTTGCTGATCCGAGCCGTCGCAGGCGGCCAGACGGCTTTCTTCGTTGCCGCGCTCGCCAGCCTGGCCGACGTGCCGCAACAGCGCGTCGCGGCGCTGGTCATGTCGGGGCGCAGTTCCGGCATCCGTGCCATCCTTGAGAAAGCCGGACTGCCGGAGAAGACACGCCCGGTCTTCACAGCCGCGATCGCGGTTATGCGGGAGGCGGAGAACGAGCCGGGGCCGCGCAACGATTATCGTCGCGCCACCCACCTGATCGATGCGATCGTCAGCCAATACGGCTCGAAGCCGGACCGCGAGATGGACCAGATCCTGGCTCTGCTCAGGCGCGTGGCGACCGAGGCGCGCCGCGACGCGGCCCGCGGCTACGTTGCGCAGGTGATGCAGGCCGCCTGAATCGGCGCTCAGTACCGGAACTGTTCGGTCAGGATCCGTTCGTCCCACGAATGATCGACGTCGAACATGATCAGGCATTCCGCCTGTCTGTCCTCGCGGATGGTCACCGCCTGAACGCTCTTGAACTCGACATGGTCGGCGACGGCGTTGACCGGGCGCTTGTCGGCCTCCAGCACGGCGATATCGACGGTCACATGGTCCGGCAACAGAGCGCCGCGCCAGCGGCGCGGGCGGAACGGGCTGATCGGCGTCAGCGCGAGAAGCGGGGCATTGATCGGGATGATCGGGCCATGGGCCGACAGATTGTAGGCCGTCGATCCCGCAGGCGTCGCCACCAGCACCCCGTCGCAGATCAGTTCTTCGAGCCGGACCTTGCCGTCGATCGAAATTCGCAGCTTGGCTGCCTGATAGGACTGGCGAAGCAGCGAGACTTCGTTGATTGCCTGGGCTTCGACCGTCCCGCCGTCCGAAGTGGTCACCGTCATCGTCAGCGGATGGATGGTCTCGGTCTTGGCGACCGCAATCCTTTCCCGCAGCCGGTCGGGACTGTACTCGTTCATCAGGAAGCCGACGGAGCCCCGGTTCATGCCGTAGATCGGCTTGCCCATGTTCATGAAACGATGCAGCATCTGCAGCATCAGGCCGTCGCCGCCGAGCGCGACGATGACATCGGCGTCTTCCGGCGGCACGTCGCCGTAGTCGGCGCGCAGGCGTTGCGCCGCGGCTGCCGCTTCCGGGGCGTCGCTGGCCATGATCGCGAGCGAACTGCTTGATGTTTCAGCGGTCGGACTGTCCATAGTCAGACCGCCGTAGCATGGGCCGCGATTCAAGCAAAGCGGTGACTGACGGCCAGGAATGGTTAAGCTGCGGCGGGTCGGCGAATCGACGCCGGCATGGCGCAGGAAACGCGGGGAGTTTCAATGAGCGAGCAGGTGCTGACCGCGGTCGACGGTCCTGTTATGACCGTGACCCTCAACCGGCCGGAGAGCCGCAATGCGCTGACCTTCGACATGTACGAGCGGCTTGCCGATATCTGCCGCGAGCGTGAAGGGGACGAGAGCGTGCGCGCGCTGATCATCACCGGGGCGGGTGAGAAGGCATTCGCGGCCGGGACAGATATTTCCCAGTTCCGCGATTTCCGCACGGAAGCGGATGCACTGGCCTACGAAGAGCGGATCGAAGGCGTGCTGCAGGCGATCGAGACCTGCGCGGTGCCGACGATCGCGGCGATCTCGGGCGCCTGCACGGGCGGCGGGGCCGGTATCGCCGCATCGTGCGATCTCAGGATCGCGGCCAGCCGCTCGCGGTTCGGATTTCCGATTGCCCGGACTCTCGGCAACTGCCTTTCCATTGCGAACTATGCCCGGCTGACGGCGCTGATCGGCGCCGGCCGGGTGATGAACATCATCTTGACGGCGCGGCTGGTGGAGGCGGAGGAGGCGGCAAGCATCGGATTGATTTCCGAAGTGCTTCCGGACCACGCGGCACTGATGGCACGCGCGCGCGAACTGGCTGAACTGGTGGCCGGCCATGCACCGCTGACGATGCGCGCGACGAAGGAGGCGCTCAGGCGGCTGCGCCAGGGTCGGCACGACGGCAACGACCTCGTGACCTTTTGCTACATGAGCGAGGATTTCCGTGAAGGCATGGAAGCGTTTCTGGCGAAACGGCCCGCCGAGTGGAAGGGGCGCTAAAGGTTTGATCGGGAACTGTCGGCAATTATTAATCTGACAAATGAAGAAACATATCTAATAGTCTGTATTCTGGAGAGTATACGATACTGAAATGTGTACTTCCTGCCGATTTCAGGTGCAATCCCGCCTCGAATATCTATATTGATTGTACAGGCGTTGACAATTGAAGGGGGTCGCCCATGAGCCAGTTCGATAGCGCAATCCGCGAAGCCGAAGCCCAGGTCCGGGAATCCCGGCAGAAACTGGAATCGATTTCCAAGTCATTCGACGCGGTGGAACAGGCGGTGGGTTCGGAATCGGAGATCGCCATCGACATCGAGAATGCGACTCTCGAGGATGTCCATGCCCATAACGAGGCGATGAGCCATTCGATCGCCGAGCTGATCATCGGCCTCGACGAAGTAACCTCTGGGTTTTCACGCCAGTTCGACGAAATGCGCCAGAAGAGCGGCTGGGAAAGCTTCGTCGGCATTTTCTCCAGTGCAAAGGCGGAATCGATGCGCGAGGAGCGCATCCGCATGGCTTCCATCGACGACAAGCTGCAGGACCTGATCAGCAAGTCGGATATCATCGTGAAGATCCTGCATGACCAGCTCAACACGCTGAACCAGCACAAGGACAAGGTGGAGATAAACCTGAAGTCGACGCTCGCCGATCGCGAGACGGTGGTCGCGGAACTGGAAGCGATCAAGGCGGAGATCCTCGGCATGGATCCGAGGATCATCGAGCTTGAGAACAAGATCTCGATGGAACAGGACCCCGCGGCGCGGACGCAGCTGGAGACGGAACTGGCCGAGATCAACGCGCGATACAACGAGCACGTCAAGGACGAGCAGGTGAAGCTCGCGAAATCCCAGACGCTCGAGCGCTATATCGAAAAGGGCAAGAGCTGGATCGACTCGCTGCAGAACCAGTCGGCGACCCAGATGGTGCTGATCAACAAGCTGCAGACGGACACCAAGCAGCGCGTCGTGCTCTACGACGCCCTGACCAAGTCGCTGAAAACGGCTCAGCAACAGGACGTCGCCCACCGGATCAACGAGATCGGCGTGGAAACCGACAAGCAGGCGCAGTCGGCCATGGCCGCCATCGGCTCCGCCACCCAGCACCGCATGGCGGAAATGATGGAGAAACACGAGGACCAGATGGTCTTTGCCCGTAAGGTGCTGGAGGAGAAAGCCAAGTCCGACGAGCGTTTTGCCCGGCGGTTCGCCGATATCGTCGAGAAACATGACAAGAATCTCTATGGCGGCGGCGCCGCCTGAACTGCCGAGCGATGGAGGCGCCTGCGGACAAGCCTGAGTCCAGATCGAAACAAGACCGCGAGGCGGGTAGTTCCGGCGCTTCGTCACAGGCCGCCACCCGGCGGTACTTCGACAAGTTCGAGCGGATCGTCGGTTACCTGCAGTCCTTGGCCGAGACGCATTTCCGCAGTTCCGCGGACAGCGCCGTCGTCAAGGGCGAGGCGGACAGCATTTCGGGATATCTGGGCGGCCTGTCGAATACGTTCGCCGCACTCTCGACAAAGTACCTCATGAGCGGACTGGTCACCTCCGGCGCGCGCGCCGCGCTGGAGATCGATCGGTCCGATTCCGGATTTCCGGTGCACCGCGAAGTGCTTCAGATGGCAAGCGATCTGAGCCAGGCGGACCGGCACCTGGTCAATCTTCCCGGGCGCGAGCAGATCAAGTCTGAGATCGTCACGCACATTCTGCGCGAACATACGATCCCCCGCCGGCTGCAGTATGCGCTCAGCCAGCGGATCTACTACGAGAACCTGATGCAGCAGCAGCTCTTCCTGACCCAGAACGATCCGGTCCTGTCGTGGCTCGGCAATACCGGCCCGAGCCGCAGGAGGTTCCTGATTCACTGGGCGGTCTACGACAGCCAGCGCAACCTGCCCAACATCTATGCGATGGTGGTGGAGGACTCGGGCGGCAGGCCGCTTCATCGCGACGACGAAAGATGGCCGCTTGTCCAGCAGCACCTGATGGCGCAGTCACTGTCTTCACTCAAGCTGCTGACGATCGCTCGCGGGTTCGACAAGGATTTCCCGGATATTCATCCGAAATCGCTGAAGCGGATTCACATCGGCCCGATGTATTCCAGCAGTTTCACGACGCAGCGCGACGATATCCAGAAGCTTCTTGATGAGGCAGACGGCGAGCCAGGCCAGGACTGGCTGCTGGTCTGGACCACGGAAAGCCTGCATTCGAAGGAAACCAAGGACATCCGGTCCGGCCTGTTCGGCAGCGTTTCACAGGAAGTCTTCGCGCTGGATCACACAGATGCGGCCGCATTCGAAGCGGGCGCGAGCCGGATCGAGCCGTCGATCATCCTGCCGTACCGGCCGTTCCAGGCGCTGCTGGCCGGCCGGGCGCCGTCGCTCAAGCGATACAAACGATATGTCGTCAGCCCGGACGGAACCGTCCTGGCGGGCGCGTGATGATGGGGACCTCATGACCACGTCCAGGAATCAGATGGAAATCCGCGAGGCCGATATCCGCAGCCACTATGCACAGGCGGCCCAGCGGCTGAGCGATCTCGACCATGCGCCGCGGATCGCCAAGCCGCGCAGCGAGCCCGCGGGCACGGGGCGTTCAGGCTTGCCGGGGCGGCGGGCCTTCCGCTCGACGACGCCCGGACTGGCGGCAGCCCGGACCAGCCGGTCGTCTACCGTGAGCCTTGCCGACCGTATCGCGTCGGCCGACGAGGACGACCCGCTGATCAGCCCGGTGCAGGCGACGGTCCTGCATGCCCTGCGGCGGGCGCTGGCGACGGCCGACGCCGTCGTCGATCTGTTCGGCGACCAGACCGCGCTCGGACGGATGAGGCAGCAGAACCTGCAGGGCGCGCTGGCGGAAAGCGACAAGACGGCGTTCGGCGAACTGCTGGCGGCATCCTCGCTGATCGCACTGCACACCTTCGCCAACATGGCGCTCTTCCTGCTCGCCAATCAGGCAGGCGACAAGAGACCGGACGAGACGAAGGTCGAGGATGTCGAGGAGATCCTGCTCGACAATCCGACGCTGGCGCTCGCCGGCGTGCTGTGGGAACTGGACCAGGTGATCGCGGCGCGGGTGTCCGGTGAAACCGACCTGGTTCCGCTGATCTCGGCGTTCCTGGAGACCCTGCTGCAGGAAGTGGAGATCCGGGCAAGTTCGGCGCCGGCGACAGAGGCTTTCACGTCGGTATCCTATCGCGTTGCCGCCGACGATTTCGTCATCGAGGGCTTCACGCCTTCGCTGAGGACGCGTTCCAAACCGCTCGTCATGACGTTCAAGAAGCCGAACGAAGTGGTCGGCAACCATATTGCAAAGTACCAGAGCCTGAAGCTCGCCAAGATGATGATGGCCTATGATTTCGACCGGCAGCTCAATCCGTTCGCCGAGCTCGGCGGCTTCATCTTCACCTTCATGGGCGACGGCAAGCCGGGCACCGGAAAGACCACGCTGATCCAGATGATCGCCGGCCTGCTCAGCGACTATTGCGAGAATGCCGGCTATCCGCTGCGCTACGAGAACCTGTCTTCGGATTCCATCGATTCCTACCAGGGCAAGTCGGCCCAGAACGCCAAGGCGTTCATCCGCAACGTCCTTGACCCTCACGTGATCGGCTTCGGGACGATCGACGATATCGACCAGATCGCCGGCAAGCGCGGCGACCGGCAATCGTCCGCGGGCCAGCAGGAAATCACGGCGGTGCTGATGGAAAGCTTCGCCGGCGCCAATACCGTGGTGCGTGGCAACTGCACCTTCGGCATGTTCTCCAACTATCCGGAGAACGTCGACGACGCGTTGCGCCAGCGCGCCGGAGCGCGGTTCCTGGTCGACGGGCCGCAGAGCCGGGACGATTACATCGACATCCTGGCGCTGCTGCTTGGCAAGAACCACTCGATACCGCTCGGCGATCACGAACTCTATGCCGCCCAGGAGATCCGCAAGGCGGTTGCACGGTCGTACGAGACGCATAGCCGGCCGCAGGAGGACGAGCTGATGGCGGTCTTCGAGCGGGTGCAGGAGAAGGAAGGGCCGCTCGACACGATCGAAAAACTCGGAACCTACCTGAAGGCCATCCGGGACCAGGAAGAGCGGTTCACAGGGCGCGCGATCAAGAATATCACCGACGGCGTGAAGATGCGGGCGATGGACTTTGAACTGCCTGATGAATGGATGGAGAAACCGGACCTCTTCCTGCGCAAGGATTACGAGACCAAGAAGGCGATGATCCAGGACATGATGGTGCCGATGACCGCGGAGATGGTGGTGCAGGAGATCAACCGCTATGCGGACTCCGAGTTCCGTTATTCCGGCACCTCGGACGAGGCGGCGATTTCCGCGCAGGTTCGCGAGATGCGGCTGCTGGAAGAGGCCCGGCGCCGGTATGCGGAAGAGAAGAGCGCACCATGAAGCGGCTCGTCGAGCACGGACTGATCTATGGCGACCTGCTCCGGGTGGCGACGCCGGTCATGCTGGACCGCTACAATGCCGCCCTGAAGGCGCTGACCGGCAAGACCACTTCGCTCGACGAGTTCCACGTCGATCTTTCCGGATATTCTCCGGAGATCGGCGAGGAACTGGGCGACCGGCTCTACCTCAACCACGACGGCTGCAATCGCCAGTTCATCCTGCTCAGCGTCGAGCAGCGGCACTGTCCGCTGATCGACGCCTATTTCTCGACGACGAACTCGATCCTGAAGCAGTTCATCGAGGACAATTACCGGCAATTGCTGGCGCTCACGGCCCGCGACGCTGTGATGGGCGAGCTGGACAATTCGACCTGGCGCATCGATGACATCGAAGACCTGGTGACGATCCGAAACATCACGGTCGAGGTCGATACGCCGCGAGGGCTGATCGCCTGTGCGGCGGAACTGGACGGCGCAATCGGCGTGTTCGAGGAGGACGATGCGGCATGGTGGGACGACAACATCCTGGCGCGCATGTGCGAACTTGCGGAGAAGGTTGGCGATA
>DATHRP010000408.1:0-5952 GCA_035465195.1 Afifellaceae bacterium
ATACCGCGCGTCGGGTCGTTGAGCAGGATGATCTTCGGCGAGATCATCAGCCATTTGGCGATAACGACCTTCTGCTGGTTCCCGCCGGACAGCGTGCTGACCGGAACGCTCGTGCCGCCTGTCCGGATGGACAGGAGGTCGATGACCTTGTCGGTGCGGCGCTTCTCGGCGGCGCGGTCGATAACGCCGAAGTTCGACATCTGACCGAGCGCGGCGAAAGACAGATTGTGAAGGACCGACATCGGCAGCATCAGCCCTTCCGTCTTGCGGTCCTCGGGAATGAGCGCCATCCCGATTTCGCCGGACCTGGCGTGGCGCGGACTGGTGACGGTCCGCGGATTACCATCGATGACGATCTCGCCGCTGACGCGGCGCAGCACGCCGAACAGCGCCAGCAGCAGGTCGCGCTGCCCCTGCCCGTCCAGACCGCCGAGCCCGACCACTTCGCCCGCCCGCACGCTCATGGAGATGTTCTTCAGCCTGTTCGACCAGGAAAGATCCTTCACCTCCAGCGCCGGCGGCCGGTTGTCGGCAGGAAGCGGCGTTTTTTCCGGGAAGATGTGACGATATTCGCGCCCGATCATCATTTCGACGACCTCGTTGTCGGTCTTGGTGCCGGCCTCGTAGCTTGCAACGTTCCGGCCGTTGCGGAAGACGGTGCATTCGTCCGCCAGTTCGGCGATCTCGTGCATCCGGTGCGAAATGTAGAGCAACGCCATGCCTTCCGAACGCAACCGCTTGAGCACGTCCATAACGCGAGTCACGTCGGAGGCGGTCAGAGCAGACGTTGCCTCGTCGAGGATGAGAATGCGCGGATCGCGGGCCAGCGCCTTGGCGATCTCGACGATCTGCTGCCGCGAAAGCGGCAGGTCGCCAACGCGGGCGCGCGGATGGATATCCTCGCCGCCGGCCTTCGCCAATGCCTCCTCGGCCAGCAGTCGCTGGGCCTTGCCGTCAATCAGCCCGAACCGGGTCGGCGGATCGCTGAGAATGATATTCTCTGCAACCGAAAGGTCCGGGATCAGCGAAAGTTCCTGGAAGATGCAGACGATACCGGCACGGTTTGCCGATGCGGGATCGGGGAAGCTGATCTCCCGGTCGTCGAGGAACATGCGGCCCTCGTCCGGAGCGACGACGCCGGACATGACCTTGATCAGCGTCGATTTGCCCGCACCGTTCTCGCCGAGGATGGCGTGGACGCGCCCTGAATGGACGCTGAGGTCGGCCTTTTCCAGCGCATGCACGCCGCCGTAGCGCTTGGAAATGCCTTCCATGCGGAACAGCTCAGTCGATTCAGGCATGACGTCCCCCAAGAGCACCGGCCGCGGGACGATAGCCCCGCGGCCGGCGATAGCCAATCCTGTAGGATTATTCGTTCTCTTTGGTCTGCGCCATGATTTCCTGGGCGCTGAAATTGATGCCGCAGGTGGGGAACGAGTTGCCGACGAAGAAATTGTCGGACTGGTCGGCGTAGTAGTTCTCGCCGTCCTTGAAGTCCGGGTCCTCGACGATCGCGAGCGGCAACTTGATCGACTGCGGGATGACTTTGCCCTTCAGGGCGTCGATCGCGGTCTTGATGGCGACGGCGACCTGGGCCGGGCCGGTACCGGCGGACGAGCAGACAAGGCCATCGCCGGAATGCTTGCCGCAGAACTTGCGGAAGCCGTTTTCCGTCTCGCCGCCGAACGGCACGAACGGATGGCCGGCGTCTATCATCGCCTGCACGATGCCGGTGTCGCCGCCCTGCGCGGCGATGCCGTCGAAATGGCCGTGCACGGCGATGGCGACGGCCGTGGCCTTCTGGGCCGTACCGCCATCCCACTTGCCGATGACTTCGATCACGTCCCATTTCTTGCCAGTCTTGTCGAGCGCCTCGTGGATGCCGTTGTGCCGGTCGGTGTCGACCGACGTGCCGGCGACGCCACGCACTTCCAGGATCTTGCCGCCGTCCGGCAGGTGCTTGTCCAGCCAGTTGGCCCACAGCACGCCGAGACCCTTCTGGTCGACGTTGACGTTGATGGCGTCCTCGGTGTCGAGAATGTTGTCGAAGGCGACAAGCACGATGCCGGCCTGCTTGGCGCGCCGTATCACAGGAGCGAAGGCCTGCGGGTTCTGCGCGTTGACGACGATCGCGTCAAAGCCGGAATCGATGAAGTTGTTGATCGCCGAAATCTGCGCGGCAACATCCTCACCGGTCGAGACGACCTTGAATTCCTTCAGATCGGCCGCGACGTCGGGCTGCGCTGCATAGGCCTTGGCGGTCTGGATCATCTGAATGCGCCACGTATTGGCGACGTAGCCGTTCGCAAGCGCGATCCGGTACGGACCCTCCTTCGCGGGATACTGGAAGAATTTCGTATCCTGCGACCACGGCACATAGCATTGGGCGTCCTCGGCCGGCCCGGAGACGATCTTCGGTTCGGCCTTGGCGGCCTGCGAAGACAGTGCAAAGCCCGCGGCAACGATCGCCGACGCAAAGATTCGATAGTTCATTGAGCGTCCTCCCAAGACGATTTTGTATTTAGATCAACAGGTTCGCCATCCTGGCGACGTGGCTTTTTAATTCGGGCATTAAATTAAATCAACTGAATTTGCGCCAAAACAATTGTTCCAGGTCAATTCTGCGGACAAAATTCGCTTGCGATAGCCGGTCGCGACAGCCGACAGCCGGGGCGTTCCGGCATGATGGCGAAGTCCGGTCAATCACCGTTTCCGGATGTCCGGGAAGCGAAGACACGGAGCCCGGCGGGCCTGATGCCGATTTCCACCGGCGTGCATCCCATCGTCTCGCCGTCGCCGCTGTAGATCGCCGGCGGCTCGGTCTCGATGCGGATCGTCCTGACCCGGCTGACCCGCGCGTCGGGCGAACGGGCAACCTGGCCGCTCATCAGTTTCGGCAGCAGCTTCAGCCAGGATACGAGATCGCGCGGGTCGAGCCGCGCGACGGAGAGCTCGCCGGACTGTAGCGAATTGCCCGCGTCGATCTGGAAATGGCGACCGAAACTGTTGGAATTGGCGACCGATACCTGCGACGCCCGGAACAGTTCCGGCGCACCGCCGTCCGGGATGGCGCGAACCTTCAGGTGCAGGCTTCCGCGCCACACGGCGAACCAGCGCAGCGGATAGCCGGCGACGCCGAGCAGGCGCTTGGTCCAGCCGCGGTGCAGCCGGGCGACCTTCTCGCCGAGGCCTATATTGACGACATTGAGAAACGGCCGGCCGTTCGCGAAGGCGACGTCGACGCGACGGATCTCGCCATCGACGATCATGCCGGCGGCGGCGGCGGGATCTTCCGGCAGTTCAAGGCTGCGGGCGAAATCGTTGGCCGTGCCGAGCGGGATGACGGCAACCGGCCTGTCGAGTTCCAGGAGATGCGGCAGCAGGCCGTTCAGCGTGCCGTCGCCGCCGCCGACGGCGATGACGTCACAGCGCGGACCACGCGATTTCACCGCATCGACCGACTGGTCCATCGACGTCGACAAAACGGTTTCGGGCGAAAGCCCCCGCTCCTCCAGCGCCCGCGCGACCTCGTCGGCGTATGCCGCGCCGTTGCGCGCATTGGCATTGACGATCAGCAGCACTGTCCGGTTCATTCCTTCAGCTCCTGTCGCGGAACCTGTTGCGGAAGCGTCGCTGAAAAACCCGGCGGCGGCGCCGCCGGGCGGTATCGTTCTCATCGGTGGGAACCGGCCTTAAGGGGTGACGATAGCCTTCAGCATCCAGATCGCCTGTTCGTGGAACTGAATGCGCGCCGTCAGCATGTCGGCCGTCACGAGGTCCTTGTGGTTGTCGGCCAGTTCGGCCGTCTCGCGGAAGTTCTTCGCGACCGTTTCGTGATCGGCGATCAGGTTTTCGATCATCGTCTCGGCATTCGGATTGCCGCCGTCTTCCCTGACGCTGGAGATCGTCGTCATCTCCTCAGTGCTCGACGGGCTCGGGTAACCTAGCGCCCGGATCCGCTCCGCCACTTCGTCGGCGGCGGCGAACAGGTTCTCATAGTGCTCCTCGGTCAGCTTGTGGATCGAGTAGAACAGCGGGCCGACGACATTCCAGTGGTAGGCCTGCGTCTTGACCATCAGGATGTAGGTGTCCGCCAGGCAGGCCGACAGTGCCTTCGCCAGGCTCTCACGATCGTCGATGCCGGTCTCGAGCGTCTCGACGGTGGCTTTCGGTTTCAGGACTTGAGCAGTCATTGCAAATACCTTTTCTCGTTACAGCGTTCATTTTGCGCCGGATGGGCGATCAGCCCGCGACCAGCGCAGATATGGTCTCAGGGCCGATCAGCACGATGGCAAAAACGGCAATCACGGCCGCCAGCGCGGAACCGACGATGATGCGCCGGCCCGTTCCGTCCGCCCGCCCCTGGCGTGCTTCGGTTCCGGTCAGCTTTTCGGTCATATTGGCCTCCTCCGCCGTTGATGTGTCATTCGTAAAAGCGACCGCGCGTGCGGTGCCCGCGGTCCTGTTCGTTACGGGTAGTTAACGCGAGCGGATCAGTTTGGTTCCAAATAGCCGGGCCCACACGCGGAATTGTTTTCTCTGCAGAAATTGTGCTTAATTCAACGCTTTAATAATCTTTCCTGAACTGAAACATCAGGAAAGGCGCTTTGCCGCACCGGAAGGGTTGCCGAAGCTACCGCACCGGTTCCTCGACCATGGTCAGGTGCAGTTCGTCGCCGTCATAGGGGTGCGCGCGGGCAACCTCCTCATTCAGTTCCACGCCGAGGCCCGGCGCGGTCGGCGGGATGACGTAGCCCTCCTCCCAGGCGATCGGCGTCTTCAGGATCTCGGCATGGAAGCCGTCCCACTTGCCGATCCCCTCCAGGATCAGGAAATTGGGCGAGCAGGCCGCGATCTGGATGTTGGCGGCGCCGACCACCGGCCCGCTATAGAGGTGCGGCGCGATCTGCACGTGGCCGGTCTCCGCCATGGCGGCGATCTTCTTGGCTTCCAGCAGGCCGCCGACCCGGCCGAGATTCATCTGCAGGATCGCGGCGGCATTCAGCTCCAGCAGCCGCGCGAACTCCTGCCGGGTGGTCAGCCGTTCGCCGGCAGCGCCCGGGATCGTCGTGGCGGCGGCAACGCGGGCCATCTCGGCCGGATTGTCCGGCGGCACCGGCTCCTCGAACCACAGCGGATCGTAAGGCTCGATCTGCCGGGCGAGCCGGATCGCGCCGGCGGCGGTGAACTGGCCGTGTGTGCCGAACAGCAGGTCCGCCCTGTCGCCGACGGCGCCGCGGATGGTCCTCACGAAGGCGACGGAGCGGGAAATGTCGTCCAGTGACGGCTGGTGGCCGTCATAGACCGTGTAGGGCCCGGCCGGGTCGAACTTGACCGCCGTGAAGCCGTCGGCCACCAGGTCGGCGGCATAGGCCGCAGCGACATGGGGGTTGGTGTACGGATTGGCCGGGTCGTCGTCGGCCGGATAGACATCGCCGGAGCGTGGATAGATGTAGGTGTAGCTGCGCAGCCGCTCGTGCACGCGCCCACCGAGCATGTCGTAGACCGGCCGGCCGGCCGCCTTGCCGGCAATGTCCCAGCAGGCCATTTCGAGCCCGCTCAGCACGCCCATCAGCGAGACGTCCGGGCGCATCGTGAAGCCGGCGCCGTAGACGCTGCGGAACAGGCGCTCGACGCGCACCGGGTCGTGCCCCTCCAGGTGCCGCTCGTAGACGTCACGGATCATGGCCTCGATGACACGCGGCCCGAAGGTCGCGGCATAGACTTCGCCGACGCCCTCTATGCCGCAGGCGGTCGTCAGCTTCAGGAAGATGAAGTAGCGTCCGCCGAAGCGGGGCGGCGGATTGCCGACGACAAAGGTTTCCAGACCGGCGATCTTCATGGCGCTGTCCCTCTCGCCGGCACCATCAGAAACAATAGGCCAGCCCCGTCTCGATCAGCGTGAGAAAGATCGAGGGGCCGTACTGCAGCCACAAGCCCGCGACCGCGCCA
>DATHRP010000409.1:0-1608 GCA_035465195.1 Afifellaceae bacterium
ATTCCAGCGTATCGACCTTGAAGCCCCGGGCCTCCGCCCAGCGCACATACATGCGCAGCAGCATGGACGCCCAGTCCTGGCTCTCGGTACCGCCGGCGCCGGCATGGACTTCCAGGTAGGTGTCGTTGCCGTCGGCCTCGCCGGAAAGCAACGTCTCGATCTGGCGCTTGGCCATGTCCTCGCTGAGCCGGATGATTGCCTTTTCCGCCTCGCCGACGACCTCGGTATCGTCCTCGGCCTCGCCGAGTTCGATCAGCTCGATATTGTCGTTGAGCTCACGGTCGACGTCGAGCACGATGCCGACAGCCTTGTCGAGCTGCTGGCGTTCGCGCATGATCTTCTGCGCCCGGTCGGGGTTTGACCAGAGTTCAGGGTCTTCGACCTTGGCGTTCAGGTCCGCCAGTCTGTTTTCGGCCGTATCCCAGTCAAAGATGCCTCCTTATCAGGGACAATGCCTCCCTGATCTCGTCGACTTTGGCCTGGACTTCCGCGCGCATCGATCCGCTCCGGGTTCATTCTTGTGAAGCCGCGGGCGGAATCGCCCTGCGGCCGGGTTGCGGGTTAAAGGATATTTCGGGTGGCTAGTAAAGCCCCCCGGTGCCACCCGCGCCGACATAGCGGTCGGCATCGGGAGAAACCGTCAGCGGCCGGCCCATATGGTCCTGAAATCCGATGATGGAATAGCTGGAGGGCGGCTCAGTCCCGGGCTTGAAGGCTTCCATGATGGTCGGCCCTTCGGTTTCCGCCGAAGCGCGCAGGCCGGTCCGACGGTCAATAGCGATCAGGCTGATGCCCGGCGGCACCTGGAATTCCTTGGCCGGCTGGTCGGCGAGCGCCGTCTTCATGAATTCCGTGAAGATCGGAGCCGCCAAGTGGCCGCCGGTCGAATTGCGCCCCATCGACTTCGGCTTGTCGTAACCGACATAGACAGCCACTACCAGGTCCGGCGAGAAGCCGACGAACCAGGCATCCTTGTAGTCGTTGGTCGTTCCGGTCTTGCCGGCGATCGGCTTGCCTACCTCGCGCACCACCGGCGCGGTGCCGCGGGTGACGACACCCTCCATCATGGACGTGATCTGGTACGCCGTCATCGGATCGAGCACCTGTTCGTGCTCGTCGATCAGACGGGGTTCCTCCTGGCTGAGCCAAGCCTTGGCGTCGCAACCCTCGCATTGCCGGTCATCGTGCTTGTAGATCGTCCGGCCGTAGCGGTCCTGGATCCGGTCGATCAGAGTCGGTTCGATCTTGCGTCCGCCATTGGCGATGATCCCGTAGGCGCCGGCCATGCGCAGGGCGGTCGTCTCGCCGGCGCCTAGCGACATGGACAACACCGGCTGCATGCTGTCGTAGAGACCGAAGCGGCGGGCATATTCCGCGATCAGCGGCATGCCCATGTCCTTGGCGAGCCGCACCGTCATGACGTTGCGCGATTTCTCGATGCCGAGCCTCAGCGTCGACGGGCCGTAGAATTCGCGGCCATAGTTCTGCGGCCGCCAGTTCTCGCCGCCGGCGCGGATCTCGATCGGGGCGTCCATGATCACCGAGGATGGCGTATAGCCGTTGTCGAGCGCTGCGGAGTAGACGAACGGCTTGAACGACGATCCCGGC
>DATHRP010000410.1:0-3451 GCA_035465195.1 Afifellaceae bacterium
ACTGGTGTCGGCGACTGAGTCGATGCGCTTGAGGACGCGGCGGGACACGAACAGCCAGCTTGCGAGGCCGAGTACGAGCATCAGCCCCGCCGTCAGCATGAGCGAACGCTGAATGATCTCTATGAAGTGCTCGCGTTCGCCCATGTCGCGACCGACGAGCACGGTGTAGCCGCCGGTCAACTGGAACACCCGCGCGAGCGCGAGATGCTCGCCCGGCTCGTCGCCGTCTCCGATGCGGGAATAGGGAATCGGGCGCATCCGCGGATCGGGATCGGCGAGAACGGACAATGGCAAGGCGTCGACATTGCCG
The DNA here is from genome assembly GCA_035465195.1 of Afifellaceae bacterium. GTDB lineage: Bacteria > Pseudomonadota > Alphaproteobacteria > Rhizobiales > Afifellaceae > CAMYKZ01. Next base: position 311 of record DATHRP010000410.1, read on the forward strand.
GCGATCCGCTCGCCTGCTGCATTTACGACGAGGTAGAGCGATGCGCCCGGGCGGTGCGAGCGCCTATCGATGATGCGGGTCAGGCGCCTGATGCCGCCGATCCGGTATTGGTCGGCGAGCGCCTTGAATTCGAGATCGACAGCCTCCCGCGTTTGCAGGGAGACCAGCTGGGCGGTGTTGGTGGCGATGTAGAGGATCAGGAAACCGGCGAAGACCGTGAAAACGGCAAGGTAGACCAGCGACAGCTTGAAGGCCGTCGTCCGGAACATCCTCAGCGGAGGCGGCTGCCCCCGCGGGCCGGGCTTGCGGCCTTGCCCGCCATCCTGGTCAGTCATCGTCCCGGATAACGTATCCCGCTCCGCGCACGGTGTGCAAAAGAGGCTTGTCGAAATCCTTGTCGATCTTGGAACGCAGCCTGGAGACGTGCACGTCGATGACATTGGTCTGCGGATCGAAATGATAGTCCCAGACATTCTCGAGCAGCATGGTCCGCGTGACGACCGTGCCGGCGTTCTTCATCAGATATTCGAGCAGCCTGAATTCCCGCGGCTGCAGCACGATAGGGGTCTCGCCGCGCCTGACGCTCCGCGACAGGCGATTGAGTTCCAGATCGCCAACCTTGTAGACCGTGTTGCCTTCCTGTGGCGCATTGCGGCGCGCCAGAACCTCGACGCGCGCCAGCAGCTCGGAGATGGCATAGGGTTTGGGCAGGTAATCGTCGCCGCCGGCGCGTAGTCCGGTCACCCGGTCATCGACCTGGCCGAGAGCGGACAATATCAGCGTCGGCGTCGTGTTGCCCTCTTCGCGCAGGCTGGCGATGACCGATAGGCCGTCGCGCCTCGGCAGCATGCGATCGACGACGAGGACGTCGTAACTGCCGCTGGAGGCCAGATTATACCCGGTATCGCCGTCATTCGCCCGATCGGCGACATGGCCGGCTTCGGTGAGCGCCTTGGCCAGGTAATCCGCCGCTTCGCGGTCGTCTTCGATTACAAGTATTCGCATCTTGCCCAATTCAGCCGACTGCACGCCGTTGTTCGATTCGTCGCGCTTTCCGGCAGGAATGTAAGAGCGTGCGGCGGGTTGCTCAAGGCAACCCGCCGCGTCCGGCGCCGAAACAGTGGGGGCGACTTGGACCATCCCAGCACCGGATTTGCTTCGGCCTATCAGCCGCTTTGCAGCGGCAGGGCCACGAAACGCGAACCGTTGTCGCGCTCGATCTGGAACAGGACGTTCTTGCGATTGTCCTTTTGGGCGGCTTCGATCCGCCGGTTGACGCCATTGACATCCTCGACCCTCTCGCCGCCCACCGAGCGGATGAGATCGCCGGTACGAATGCCCTTTTCGGCGGCCGGGCCGTTCTCGTCCACGCCGGTCACGACAACGCCTTCACCATCCTCGCTGGGAGCAAGCTCCAGGCCGAGTGCTTCAAGGCTCGTCGGCTCGACCGGGGCGTTGTTGTCATCCTCGATGCTCGCCTGGTTGGCAAGCTTGCCGAGTTCGACGTCGATCACCTTTTCCTTGCCGTCGCGCAGAACTGTGATGGCTACTGTCTCGCCCGGGTCGTAACCGGCAATCACGCGAGCCAGTTCACGCGGCCCGGCAACAGCCTTGTCGCCAACCTTGGTGATGATGTCTCCGGCCAGGATGCCCGCACCGATCGCCGGTCCGTCTTGCTGCGGCTCCGAAACCAGGGCGCCCTTTGTCGACGCGATGTCGAGACTTTCGGCAATGTCCTTGGTGACCGGCTGGATACGAACACCGAGCCAGCCGCGCGTTACCGATCCGTCCTGCTTGATTTCGCTGATCACGTCCTGGACGGTCGCGGCGGGAATCGCGAAGGCAATTCCGACATTTCCGCCCGACGGCGAGAAGATTGCCGTGTTTACGCCGATCACCTCGCCACGCGTATTGAACGTCGGACCACCTGAATTGCCGCGGTTCACCGGCGCATCGATCTGGATGAAGTCGTCGTAGGGACCCGAGCCGATGTCACGTCCGTCTGCGGAAATGATACCGGCGGTCACCGTCCCACCGAGGCCGAACGGATTGCCGACCGCAACGACCCACTGGCCGATCTTCGGCTTGTCCTTGGCGAAGGCAACATAGGTGAAGCCGTTGCCCTCGACCTTGAGGAGGGCAAGGTCGGTACGGCGGTCGCGGCCGATCAGCTTGGCGTCGAGCTCACGGCCGTCATCCATGACGACGACGAGTTCGTCGCCACCATCGACGACATGGTTGTTGGTGACGAGATAGCCATCCTCTGAAATGAAGAAGCCCGAACCCTGGCTCATCTCCCGGCGCGGCCGCCGCGGACCTTCAAAGCCGCGGCGTTCACCATAGCGGCGGAAGAAATCGTTGAATGGGTGGTCGTCCGGCAGATCACGGAAATCGAAACCGCGACGGCGCTCGCCGTCCGCCACCGGCCGAACCTTGCTTTTCACCTGGACGCTGACGACCGCCGGTTTCACGCTTTCAACGACCGCGGTGAAATCGGCCGGCGCCGGTGCCTCAACACGGACGGGATCGGCGAAAGCGATTTTCGGGTCGGTGACGATAGCGCCACTGGCCAGCGCACCGGCCATACCAACGGTGAAAACACTGGCAAGAAGCATTTTCCGCGGCGACCTTGCCGCCTTTTCTTCTGCTGGGTTTATATTCGACATCAGTGAGTTGTCTCCATTTTCTCTTGATCTTCCGGAATTGCGGAAGCGCGGAAGCAGAATTCAATTCTTCGGGCGTCTGACTGCGTCCTCCCCGCCCGCCTCATGAGGGAGAGAGGCGGGCGGAAGAGGCATTCCGGCTGCGGAGGGGCTCGCCGCCGGCTCAGTACGGAAGATAGGTTTCGCAACCTTACAGCGCCGTGTCTGACAGATTAAACTTCGGTAAGGTTGGCGCCGGTAGCCTATTCGCTCAGGCGAGTTACAACGGCGGCGCCCTGTTCCAGGGTGCGGTGGACCGGGCACTTTCCGGCAATTTCGAGCAATTTTTCGCGAAGTGCCGGATCGAGCTTGCCGTCAATGCCGATCCGGCGTTCGAAACGGTCGATCCGGCCGCCGGCGCCCGCTTTTTCCGCTGCACAATCCTCGCAATCGTCGACATGGACCTTGGCGTGATCGACGGCCACGCTGATACGGCCGA
>DATHRP010000411.1:0-2560 GCA_035465195.1 Afifellaceae bacterium
CACTCTCCCGGGTGCTGGATAGCATTCCGGCATGACCAAACACAGCCCGTTCAGGTACTTCAGGAGGAGCTAGGAGATCATCCGTCTGGCCATCATGCTCTACGTCCGGTTGCCTCTCTCGCTCCGCGATGCATAGGATCTGCCGCACGGGCGCGGCATCGACGTCAACCTCGCGACGGTCCGATTTTGGCGGCATCGGTTCCGTCCGATGTTTTCCGCCGAAATCCTGAAACGGCGGATCTAGGGCATGCGCACCTGCCGGTGCGGTGGCACTGGCAGCTGGACGAGCTGTTCCTGAAGGTCAACGGAGAGTGGCATTATCCATGGCGGGCTGCCGATTACGAGAGCGACTTCGGATGAAGATATTCAGCTTGGATCTCGTTCCCGTTTACATCCGGTGAGTTTCAAATCTGTATCCCGCCACGATAAAATCAATGTGTTAGGCGATGGAGATGGGGTGGATGCCGCTCTCCCGTGACGGCAGCGCGATGTGCCAAACTCGTGGTGTCAACACACAAGCTGAAGGAGAGGGCATCCATGGGAGAGGTTAGCATCATCGGCGTCGATCTCGCAAAGAACGTGTTCCAGGTGCATGGCGCCGCGGCGGACGGGTCCGTCCTGTTCCGCAAGAAACTGTCTCGGCCGCAGTTCGCGCGGTTCATGGCGGAGCAGCCCCCGTGCCGCGTGGCGATGGAAGCCTGCGCCAGCGCCCATCACTGGGCGCGGGAGATGGTCCGGCACGGACATGAGGTCCGGCTGATCGCGCCGCACTACGTCAAGCCGTTCATCAAGCGGCAGAAGAACGACGCGGCCGACGCCGAGGCAATCGTCGAGGCGGCGCTGCGGCCGACGATGCGTTTCGTCGAACCGAAATCTGCCGATCAGCAGGCACGTGCCGTCGCGTTCCGGACGCGGGAGCAGCTTGTGAAGCAGCGCACCGAGGCCGTGAACGCGCTGCGCTCGCATCTTTACGAGTTCGGTCACGTCGCGCCCGAGGGGATCGGCTACGTCCCGCGCCTCGCGAAGGTCGTCGATGATCCCGGCACAGGCATTCCCGAGCTGGCCCGGGATGTGTGCCGCATGTTGCTCGACCAGATCGCTCACCTCACCGACCGTATCAACGCCTTGAAGGCTCGGACCGCGACGCTGTCGAACGAAGCGAACGTGCCGCGCCAACTGCAGACGATGCCGGGCGTCGGTCCGATCACCGCGCTCGCGGTCGAGACCTTCGCACCGCCGATGGAGCAGTTCCGCCGCGGGCGGGATTTCGCGGCCTGGCTTGGCCTCGTCCCCAAGCAACACTCCACCGGCGGCAAGCAGAGGCTGGGGAAGACGTCGAAGATGGGGCAACGGGATATCCGGCGGCTGCTGGTCATCGGGGCAACGGCCGTGATCCGATGGGCCTTGCGGCGAGGGGCGCCGAAGGGATCGTGGCTGGCCCGGATGCTCGAACGCAAGCCGATTCCGGTCGTGGCCATGGCGCTGGCGAACAAGATGGCACGCGGGATCTGGGCGATGTTGACGCGCGGTGAGAGCTATCGCGGTCCGGTGCTGATCGGCGCCTGATCGGGCGTCCGGCAGGATTGGGGCCACCAAGTTGTGAGGAAGGCATGATCCGAATGGGCAATTGATCGAAACGATCCGGGTCGGGCAAACCAGTAACGTTCTCCGAGTCTCGAGCTCGCTGTTGGAGATGTGGCCCCGGTCCGCGCATCACCATCCCGGCCAGCGGCGCCATGTCAGCCGCACTGAACAGGCCTGACAAAAGAACGCACTCGATCACATGTCCAGACGATCAGAAATTCCTTGCAAACCGAGCGGCATCCACAAAAGAACGTTCGATCCCGGTCGCGTCCTCTCCGCCACTTGACCTAGCGAAAGCGTTCTCCCGATCCGGCCGCGGCCGGATTTTCTCGTTGCTTTCGAGGGTTATGCGGGAGGGGCTTAGCACTGACCCCGGCGCCAGGAGGGCCTGAATTGGTCTCTCAGGGCCGCTATTCTCCAGACCTCATGACTGCACGGATTTGGTGAATAGCTTGTAAGTCATTGGTCTGCGTTGATTTTCTTCGGATTCAACCTAAACACTTCGACACCGGTCGCCTTCGACGAAATGGAACAGAGATCGAACATTCGCCATTGCTGTCATTCGCTGCGGCCTGCCTAAACGACCGGGTCGCGGGACGGAACTGCCGTTCGCGAGATACCTGCCAACGACGGCAGGCAGCCCAAAGCCGAAGTGAGGACCGACGCTCTGATCTGCGATAGCTGACGTTCGCTGTGATGGCAGTATGCTGGTTATTTGCAGAGCCAAAATGTCGATTCAAGGGTCAATGTGCGCTGACGCACCCGCGCGCTCTGCAATGCCTATGCACAGCGCCGTCGCCCTTTCCATGTCCTGCACCGAGATCCATTCCAGCGGACCATGAACGTTCTGCATGCCGGTGAACAGGTTCGGGCAGGGCACGCCCAGTTCCGTCAGGCGCGAGCCGTCCGTGCCGCCGCGGATCGGCACCGACCGCTCGGGGATCCCCAGATCGGCCAGGGCTGCGCGTGCCAGTTC
>DATHRP010000412.1:0-5326 GCA_035465195.1 Afifellaceae bacterium
GACTTCTCGTCGGATTTCGCTACTGGCGACGCCGGCGTCTGTGCGGTTGCGGGCAATGGATCGATCGATCCGAGGTCTCGCGCGACGCTACCCCCTGCAAACAAGAAAAGCTGGCAGACAGCCAGCGCGATGACGGATTTACGAAGCATAGTGACGCCCTTCCCCAAATACGCTGAACCCGGGACCTGCCGGCCGTCGGCCGGGGCTGCAAGCCGGTTTCAACGAAAAGTTATTGGGACAGAGTGACAATTTTTGGGCACCAACCTTGCCCAAGCTGCAGCCTGCGGAACCGCGGAAAACCTTGCCGAACTGGATGATCGGCGGCGGATCGCCGGCTTAGTCTGTGGCGCTTTAACGATTTCGCCGCAAAGTTGCCCCATTCCGCAAGGCAAGCCCGACGCGCGCTCCGGGTGGCAACGCAAGTGGCCGGAACCGGACCGGAAACCGACGATGCGCCACGCGACCAGGCGCCTAACCGAGCCGCCACGCGGCAGCCGGGTTGATGTCAATATCGGTTGTCCGGCACCGCAGCATCGACGATGCGAAGCTGCGGCTTCGCGGTTCCACCCCAATGGTCGACCGTCAGGGTTCCCGCCACATGGAGCGGCTGTCCGCGCGACTGGAGCAGCGCGCGGCCGAGTTCGGAATCCGCCGCCCGGAACGCGATTGCCTTCAGGCGCGGCCCGACGTCCGCGCTCAGGCTGCACCGCACATGCCCGTTGCCGACGGCTTCGGCATATTCCACCCGGTGGGCCGGAAAGGCGAACACCGGCGTGGGATGGCCCGATCCGTAGGGACCGGCCTGGTCCAGCATGTCGACCAGGGCGACATTGGCTCCGGCGGCCATCAGCGCGCCGTCGATCTTCAGCGCCCTGTCGCGCCGCCGCGCGGAAACCGCCTCCACCAGCCACTCCTCCAGGAACGCCCGCAGATCGCCCAGGCGGGACCGTTCCACGGTAAGCCCGGCCGCCATGGCATGGCCGCCACCCTTGACCAGAATGCCCTTGTCGACCGCGCCGCGCACAGCCGCACCGAGGTCGACGCCCGCGATCGACCGCCCCGACCCGACGCCGGGTCCGCCGCCGCCGAGGGCGATCGCGAAGGCCGGGCGCTCGAACCTGTCCTTCAGCCGCGAGGCCACCAGGCCGACCACGCCCGGATGCCAGTCCTCCCGTGCGCACACAATCGCCGCCGGGCCATCTCCGGCACCGATTTCGGCCTCCGCCTCCAGCACGGCATCGGCCACGGCATCGCGCTCGATGGCCTGCCGCTCGCCGTTCAACGCATCGAGACGCTCGGCGATCTGCCGGGCCTCGTGCGCGTCCGTGGTGGTCAGAAGCCTGGCGCCGAGCGATGCATCGCCGATCCGGCCGCCGGCGTTGATGCGCGGCCCGACCAGGAAGCCGAGCTGGCCCGCCGTGCACGGCCCGTTGAGACGCGCCGTCTCAATCCGCGCCTGCAGGCCGGGGCGCTGGTTGTGGCGGATCGCGATCAGCCCCTTGGTCACGAAAGCCCTGTTCACGCCGGTGAGCGGCACCACGTCGCAAACGGTTCCGAGCGCGACCAGGTCGAGCAGGCGGAGCAGGTCCATCCCCTGCCCGACAGGACGGATTGCCCGGCGCCGCAACTCCCGGTCCAGCGCGACGATGGTGAGGAACACGACGCCCGCGGCGGCGAGATAGCCCTGTCCCGAGAGGTCGTCCTGCCGGTTCGGATTGACGATGGCTGCGGCGCGCGGAAGCTCGACGCCCGCCTGGTGGTGGTCGAGGACCACCACGTCGACGCCGCGCCGGTGGGCTGCCTCCAGGGCATCGAAGCTGGTCACGCCGCAATCGACGGTGACGATGAGGTCGGCCCCGGCGTCGATGAGGCTGTCGATGGCGTCCGGGTTGGGTCCGTAGCCCTCGAAGATCCGGTCCGGAATGTAGATCCGGCAATCGATGCCGAATGCGCCGAGATATTGGTGAAGCATCGCCGCCGAAGCCGCGCCGTCGACATCGTAGTCGCCGAAGATCGCCACGCTCTCTCCGGAAGAGACCGCGTCGGCAAGCCGGGCTACCGCCTCGTCCATGTCGGTCAGGCTGGACGGGTCCGGCATGTCGGTCTTCAGGGCCGGGTTGAGAAACGTCTCCGCCGTCTCCAGCCCGACATTGCGCCCGGCCATCACCCGCGCCACCAGTTCGTGCACGCCGAGCCGCTGGCTGATCGCCGCGGCGGTCGCCTGCTCCGCCGCGCCCAGCCGCGGCCGCCAGGCCTGGCCGCTGACCGAACGCGCGACGCCCAGGAAGAATTCCGTCCGCGGTTCGATCCTGTTCACGTCCCTAGTCGATGAAGTCGAACTTCTCGCCGACGATATGCCGGGTCCGCACCCACCTCTGCGTGCCGGTGTGAGACCGCGTCACGATCGTGTGGGTGGTCGCGATGCCGCGATTGATCCGCACGCCGTCGAGAAGGTTGCCGTCGGTCACGCCGGTCGCCGAGAACAGCACGTCGCCTGACGCCATGTCCTCGGTCCGGTAGACGCGCTTCGGATCGTCGATGCCCATGCGTTCGGCGCGGGCCCGCTTCTCGTCGCTGTCGAGGACCAAGCGGCCGCACATCTGTCCGCCGATGCACCTGAGCGCGGCGGCCGCGAGCACGCCCTCAGGCGCGCCGCCGGTTCCCAAATAGATGTCGATGCCCGTCTCGTCCGGGTCGGTGGTGTGGATGATGCCGGCGACGTCGCCGTCGCCGATCAGCCGGATCGACGCGCCGGTGTTGCGCACCGCCTCGATGATGCCGGAGTGGCGCGGCCTGTCCAGCACGCAGGCGGATATGTCGCGCGGCCGGCAGCCCTTCTCCTTGGCCACCCGCTTGATCGCCTCTTCCGGCGGCATGTCGAGATCGATCATCCCGTCCGGATATCCCGGGCCGACGGCGATCTTCTCCATGTAGACATCGGGCGCGTTGAGCAGGCCGTCCTTATTGGTGATGGCGATTACCGCCAGCGCGTTCGGCAGGTTCTTGGCGCAGATCGTCGTGCCCTCCAGGGGGTCGAGCGCGATATCGACTTCCGGGCCCTCTCCGGTCCCGACGTCCTCGCCGATATAGAGCATCGGCGCCTCGTCGCGCTCGCCCTCGCCGATCACGACGCGGCCCTTGATCCGCAGCCGGTTGAGTTCGCTTCGCATGGCGTCGACGGCCGCCTGGTCAGCGGCCTTCTCGTCGCCGCGTCCGCACATCATCGCCGCCGCGACAGCTGCCCTCTCCGTCACCCGGACAAGTTCCAGGGTCAGCACCCTGTCCATCGTCTGCTTGTCTGCTGCTGGCATGTATTGGCCCCTAGAGTTTTTCGATGCGGATCATCTGCGGCGTTCCCGAAATCTGGCCGGCTGCTTCGATCCGGTCCAGAGCCGCGCGCACCGCCGATTCGGTGGTATCGTGGGTTATGATTGTAACAGGCTGATCCTCGACCGCATCCGATTGCGGAGCGGTCTTCGGCGGCCGGTTTCGTTGCACGATGGACGCCAGCGAAATGTTCGCGTCGGCCATCTGCCGGGCGATCGTCGCGAAGGTTCCCGGCTGGTCGCGCAGCTTGAGACGCAGATAGTAGCCGCCCTCGTGCGCGCGCATGCGCGCCCTCTTGTACGGCACGAGCTTCGCCGCCGGCCGGCCGAGCGGCGGCACGATGGTCCCGCGCGCAATGTCGAGAATGTCGCCGACCACGGCCGAGGCGGTGGCATCACCCCCGGCACCGGGCCCGGACAGGATGACCGAACCGACGAAATCGCCTTCCACAGCGACCGCATTGGTGACGCCCGAAACCCGGGCGATATCGCTGTCCTTGGGGACCATGGTCGGATGGACCCGCTGTTCTATGCCGGATTCGGTGCGTTGTGCCACGCCGAGTAGCTTGATCCGGTACCCCAACTCGTCGGCGGCGATGATGTCCTCCGGTTTGATCGAGGATATCCCCTCCACGAAGATCGATTCCCTGTCGATCTCCGTCCCGAACGCGAGGCTTGTCAGGATCGCCAGCTTGTGCGCGGTATCTAGCCCCTCCACGTCGAACGTCGGGTCGGCCTCGGCATAGCCGAGCCGCTGCGCGTCGGCGAGACAGTCAACGAAGGTCAGCCCCTCCAGCTCCATGCGGGTCAGGATATAGTTGCAGGTGCCGTTCAGGATGCCGTAGACGCGGCTGATGCGGTTTCCGCGGAGCGCCTCGCGCAGGGTCTTGACGATCGGAATGCCGCCGGCCACAGCCGCCTCGAAATAGAGTCCGACGCCATTGTCTTCGGCGATGGAAGCCAGTTTCAGGCCGTGCGAGGCGAGCAGCGCCTTGTTCGCCGTCACCACATGCTTGCCGGCGGCGAGCGCTGCTTCCACCGAGTGAAGCGCGGCTCCGTCCTCTCCGCCGATCAGCTCGACGAAACAGTCGATTTGGTCCGACTCGGCGAGCGCGACCGGATCGTCGACCCAGCCAATGCCGTCAAGGTCCAGGCCGCGGTCGCGGCTGCGGTCGCGGGCGCTGACGGCGGTGATTTCCGGCTTCCTGCCGCAGTTCTGGCTATCGTCGCGGCCCTGCAGGAGCCGCACGACGGACGCGCCGACCGACCCAAGCCCGGCAATACCCAGACGCAGCGAAGAAGTCATGATGTCAGTCCCTGGTGGCCAGCCGGAGCGTCGGTCAGGCGGTGAACCCGATGTCAGCGCGTGGCGCTGAGCGGCACCACGTTGTGCAATGTTTCATCCGCTGTTGCAAGAAATCGCCGGATGTTGCGCGCCGCCTGCCTGATCCGCTGCTCGTTCTCCACCAGGGCGATGCGGACCCAGCCCTCGCCATGCTCTCCGAAACCGATGCCCGGCGAGACCGCAACATCGGCCTTTTCGATCAGGAGCTTGGAGAATTCCAGCGAGCCGACGGGTCGGAACTTCTCCGGCACCGGCGCCCAGGCGAACATCGTTGCCGGCGGCGGCGGTATGTCCCAGCCGGCGCGGCTGAAGGCTTCGACCATGCAGTCGCGCCGCGACTTGTAAACGCCGCGGATTTCGTCGATGCACTCCTGTGGGCCGTTGAGCGCGGCCGCGGCGGCAACCTGCACCGGCGTGAACGCGCCATAGTCGAGATAGGACTTCACCCGGGCCAGCGCGGCGATCAGCCGCTCGTTGCCGACGGCGAAGCCGATGCGCCAGCCGGGCATCGAATAGGTCTTCGACAACGAAGTGAACTCGACGCAGATATCCATCGCGCCCGGTGCCTGCAGCACCGACGGCGGCGGATCGCCTTCGAAATAGATTTCCGAATAGGCCAGGTCCGACAGGATGAAAATCTCGTGCCGCTTCGCGA
>DATHRP010000413.1:0-3993 GCA_035465195.1 Afifellaceae bacterium
ATTGAGAACCAGGTTGCCGCCGCCCGCCCTGCCGACGAAGAACGCCAGAAGTCCGAGAAGCAGCCCGGCGATGATCGCGAGCTTCGTGGTGACCGAGGCATATTCAAGCTGCTCCAGCATCCGGAAGCCGCGCGTCCAGCCGACAGCGAGGATGACCAGGAAGACCGCCGTGGTCAGCATCCGTGCGTACAGGGTGTCGTTGAACGATGTCAGGCTGACGCCGAACGCGCCAAGCAGGTTGAGGTAATAGGCGACAGATATGACATAGGCGAAGGTCAGCGCCTACGAGGCGACCCGTTCGAGCAACTCCTCCAGCCGGCTCCGGTTGCCATCGTCCCTTTCGATCACCGCCATGTTGAAGCGGATCGCGGTGCCGAACAGATAGGCGACGATGCACAGCCCGGCCATCACCGCCGGCGCGTACAATCCGTAGGACGCGTCGAGGATCGGTCCCAGCACCAGGAATCCGCTGCCGATGATCGAAGCGAGCGGCGTCATCATCGCCAGCCAGATCACCGATCCGCGAACCCGGGGCAGCCAGAAGAACGCGCCGGCAATGATCACGACCGACGCGATGGCGATGTTCAGCGCCATGGGAGTGCGGACGTCAGCGGCCGGCCGGAGAAGAAAGGAAGGCGCGACGCATCAGGCCCGCTCCTTGCAGGGATCTCAGCGCATCTTCGCCCGGAAGTCCTCGAGCCAGCCGAGGCCGTCCTCCACGCTTCCGCGCGGCTTGTATTCCGCGCCGACATAGCCGCGATAGCCCATCGCGGAAATGGCCGGCAGCAGCCAGTCATAGGCGACCTCACCCTCGTCCGGCTCGGCCCGCGACGGCACGCCGGCGATCTGGATGTGGCCGATCAGCGGCATCAGGTACTCGATCCAGCGGCTCAGCGAGCCTTGCATCAGCTGTGTGTGATAGCAGTCGAACATGATCTTCAGGTTCAGGCTGCCGACCTGGCCGATGATCTCCTTGGCGAAACCGGCATATTGCAGGAAGTAGCCCGGCGCGTCGGTTCCGTTGATCGGCTCGATCAGGATGTCGATGCCGTGCGGAGAGGCGATGCTGCAGGCATAGGAGAGGTTCTCCAGGTAGGTCTGGTGCGCCTCCTTCTGGCGCCCCTCTCCGGGCTTGCCCGCCATGACGTGGACGTTGGCAGCGTCGATGGCCTCGGCATAGGAGATCGCCTGGTCGATGGCGTCGCGCGCGTCGGCCTCGCGGCCCGGCACGGCGGCCAGGCCGAAGTCCCCGGCGTCGCGGTCGCCCGGCCAGGTGTTGACGCACAGCATCGGCAGGCCGGTCTCCTCCAGCGCCGCCTTGACCTCCTTGGCCGGCTCGTCATAGGGGAAATGGCATTCCACGGCATCGAACCCCGCAGCGCTCGCCGCCTGAATGCGCTCAACATGGGACCGGTCGGTCCACAGAAAGCCGATATTGGCCGAGAATTTCAGCATCAGTCCCATTCAACTCCAAAGGTCCGCACGAGTTCCCCGATCTGCCCCTGGCTCAGCATGCGCGGATTTCTGCCCTGCGTCAAAAGCGCCAGCCGGGCCCCCTCTTCGAGCTCTTCCATGGCGTAGAAGGCCGCGTCGAGATCCGCGCCCGCCACGACCGGTCCGTGGTTGGCGAGCAGCACCGCCGAGCGCCTGCCGGCCAACCCACGCACGGCGGCACCCATCGCCGGATCGCCGGGCCGGAAATAGGGCAGGAGCTTCACCTTGCCGAGCCGCATGACCGAATAGGCCGTGAGCGGCGGCAGCACATTGTCCGGGTCGGTCTCCGGCAGCATCGACAGCGCCACCGAATGGGTCGAATGCAGGTGCACCACCGCGCCGCAGCCGGACCGCGTTTCGAAGAAGGCGCTGTGCAGCGGCATTTCCTTGGTCGGCTTGTCGCCGGAAACAAGCGTGCCGTCGGGTTTCACCAGCGACAGCCGCGCCGGATCGAGAAAGCCGAACGACGAGCCGGTCGGCGTCACAAGCAGGTTGCCGTCGGAGAGCCGCGCCGACATGTTGCCGGACGCCCCCGACGTCATGCCCCGCTCGAAGATCGAGCGCGCCAGCAGGCAGATCCTCTCCCTCAAGCGCGCTTCTTCGCTCACGTCGTCCCCTCCAGGATGCCGGCCGCCTTGTCGAAGAAATCCTCGCCGCCGAAATTGCCGGATTTCAGCGCCAGCGCCAGCGGACGGTCCGCCGCCCTGAGCGCCGGTACGCCTGGATCGATCTCCGGGCCGATCTCCAGCGCGCCGAGATCGAGCCCGCCGACCACCGCGCCCGAAGTCTCGCCGCCGGCGACGATCAGCCGCGTGATGCCGGCCGCAGTCACTTCCCGCGCGACTTCCGCGAACAGGCCCTCCAGCGCTTCGGCCACGGCCTCGCGGCCGAAATTCTCCTGCATCCGCGCCACGACCGCCGGGTCGGCGGAGGAAAAGGCGATCGGCGTCTCGTCGCGATGTTCGATCAGGAAGCTCGCGACCGATTGTGCCGTCAGGCGGCCGTGCATCACCGCGTCGGCCGTCACCTCAAGGTGCGGATGGCCCGCCACGTGGCGCGCCACCTGCGCCCGCGTCGCGTTGGAGCAACTGCCCGAAAGCACCACCGCCGGCCCGGCCTCGCCGGCCCAGGCGGGGGCGGACTTGCCGATCAGTCCGGCGCGGCGGAAATTCTCCGGCAGGCCCATGGCGATGCCCGAGCCGCCGGTGAGCAGCATGAGATCGGAGGCCGCCTCGCCGATTGTCATCAGGTCCTCGTCGATGGTCGCGTCGACGACGATCAGCCGGCGCCCGGCCACCGCTTCGGCCTTGAGGGCCGCCCGTACTGCCTCCGCCCCGCGATCGACGACATCGATCGGCACATGGCCGACCTTCGAGGCCGACTGGTACTGCAGCCAGCGGCGGATGTCCGGGTCGGTCATTGGCGTCAGCGGATGGTTCTCCATGCCGGATTCCGAAAGCAGCCTGTCGCCGACGAAGAGATGGCCGAGATAGAGCGTCCGCCCCGTCGCCGGAAATACCGGGCAGACGACGACGCAGTCGGCATCCAGCCTGTCGGCCAGCGCATCGGCGACCGGGCCGATATTGCCCTCGCGGGTGGAATCGAACGTCGAGCAATATTTGAACAGGAACTGCCGGCAGCCCTGTGCCTGCAGCCAGTCCAGCGCGGCGAGCGATTGCGCCACTGCCTCGACGACCGGAATCGACCGCGTCTTCAGCGCCACCACGCCGGCCTCGACACCCGCCTCGGCAGGGCCGGACGGCACGCCGCAATATTGCACCGCGCGCATGCCGCCCTTGGCGAGCGTGTTGGCGAGGTCGCTGGAACCGGTGAAATCGTCGCCGATGCAGCCGAGCAGCATTATCCGTCCTCGCCCTTCGGCAGCTCGGTTCCCGAACGCACCGCATAGATCTTCGCCACCGCCGAATCGTCTTCCGCGCCGAGGCCTGCGCCGGAGGCGACCATGAACATCTTGTGCGCGGCCTCCGCCACCGGCAGCGGGAAGTTCAGCCGCGTCCCGGCATCCAGCACGATGCCGAGATCCTTGACGAAGATGTCGACGGCGGATTTCGGCGTGTAGTCGTTGGCCAGAACATGGGGCATGCGGTCGCCCCACATCCACGAATATCCTGCCGAATTGCAGATGATGTCGTAGATTTCGTGCGGGTCGAGGCCGCTCCTGATGCCGAGCGTCAGGGCCTCGCAGGCCGAAACGATGTGCACGCCGGCGAGCAGCTGGTTGATCATCTTCATGCGCGACCCGTCGCCCGGCGTCTCGCTCATCCGGTAGACCTTCTTCGAGATCGCGTCGAAGCAGTCGGCCAGAGCGTCGAAGCTTTCCGGCGCTCCGGCGCCCATGATCGTCATGGCGCCCGCGGCCGCGCCCGCCTGGCCGCCGGAGACCGGCGCGTCGAGATAGTCCCGTCCCGCCGCGATCACCCGCGCCGCCGCGTCCTCGGCATAGGCAGGCGGCACCGTCACGCAATAGACACCGATAGC
>DATHRP010000414.1:0-4464 GCA_035465195.1 Afifellaceae bacterium
TGATGCGACCTGACCCAGACCCAGTCACCGTCCGTCAGCCCGAGTTCGTCGCAGACCGGACCCGGAACGTAGAGCGGGTTATGGCCGTGGATCTGGCGCAGCCACGCATTCTGCGAGCCCCATGAATGATACATCGCCGCCGGACGCTGGGTGATGGCGTGAAGCGGGTAGGCTTCGCCCCCTTCGTCCTCGAGGCGCTCGCCCTCGAACGGCGGATACCAGATCGGCAATGGGTCGAAGCAGCTTTTCATGCGCTCGCGCAGATGTTCCGGCGGCTGGCGTTCGCCATGGCCTTCGGCGGCAAGCTGGAACCTGCGCAGCGGCTCGGCGTAGAGCTGGAACGTCACCGGCTGCGGAGCATCGAAAAACCCCATGCCGACAGCCCAGTCCTGGTAGGCCGCGTTGGCGTGCTTGAAATAGAGCGCTTCGTCCGGGATGTGCCCGATCCAGAAGCCGCCATTGTCGATATAGGCGCGGATCTGGTCGGGATTGGGCTCGCCGCGGCCGGCCTTGTCGCCGTCGGTGCCGCGAAATCCGGCCAGTGGGCCGATGCCGGGCTTGCGCTCATGCCTGACCATGTAGTCCGCGTAATCGGCATAGCGGGCCGTACCGTCATCATCGACGAATCCCGGCAGTCCGAGCCTGGCGCCAAGCTCGATCAGCGCCGACTGGAAGCCGCACACGTCGCGGTCCGGCTCGACGACGGGCCAGCGGATGGAGTCGGCGGCCGCCTCGGCCTCGCAGATCGGCCGGTCGAGCAGCGAAATGCAGTCATGCCGCTCAAGGTAGGTGGTGTCCGGCAGCACAAGATCGGCATAGGCGACCATTTCGGAGGAATAGGCGTCGGAATAGATGATCTTCGGGATGACATATTCGCCGTCGTCCCGCTTCGCCTCCAGCATCTCCATAACGCCGCGCGAATTCATCGACGAGTTCCACGACATGTTGGCCATGTACATGAACAGCACGTCGACCGGATAGGGATCGCCGGCATGGGCGTTGGATATCACCATGTGCATCAAGCCGTGCGGCGACAGCGGTGCGTCCCAGGAATGGGCCTTGTCGATGCGCTGCGGCGTCACGCCGTCTTCCTCCAGCAGCAGGTCCTGCGGCCCGAGCGGATAGCCGAGCGGAGAGCTCTTGAGCGGCTCGCCGGCAACGGCGTTTCCGGCCGGCCGCGGATGGGCCTCGACCGGCTTGGGATAGGGCGGCTTGAAGCGATAGCCGCCGGGGCAATCGATGGAGCCCAGCAGGATCTGCAGAATGTGCAGGGCCCGGCAGGTCTGGAAGCCGTTGGAATGGGCCGAGATCCCGCGCATGGCATGGAAGGTCACCGGGCGGCCGATCATCCGGTCGTGGCGATCGCCCTTCATGTCGGTCCACGGCTGCTCGATCACGATCTCATGGTCGAAGGCGGTCTCGGCCAGTTCGGCGGCAAGGCGCCGGATCGTATCGGCCGCGACGCCGGTCGCCTCGGCGACCTTGTCGGGCGAATAGGCCTCGTCGGCATATTTTTCAGCCAGCAGCTCGAAGACCGGCCTCGCCCTGCGCCCGTCGGGCAGCGTCACTACACCCTTGAGAGACGGTTTGACGCGCCTGGCGCCGCCACTTGCCATGCTGCCGGCGATGCGGTCCCAGACCAGCGGCCCGCCGTCTTCGCCACGCACGAACAGACCATGGCCCGCATCGCCCGGGTCGTCGACAACCAGCCAGGGCGCGTTGGTATAGCGGATCAGATAGTCGAGATCGACCTTGCCGGCGCGCAGCAGTTCATGCACCAGGGCCAGGATGAACAGGCCGTCGGTGCCGGGCGTGATGCCGACCCATTCGTCGGCGATGGCGTTGTATCCGGTGCGCACCGGATTGACGCCGACGATCTTCGCGCCGCGCGCCTTAAGCCGCGACAGGCCGAGCTTGATCGGGTTGGAATCATGGTCCTCGGCGACGCCGAAGATCATGAACATCTTCGTGCGTTCCCAGTCGGGCGAACCAAACTCCCAGAACGCGCCGCCGAACGTGTATATTCCCCCTGCCGCCATGTTGACCGAGCAGAAACCGCCATGGGCGGCGAAGTTCGGCGTGCCGAACTGCTGGGCCCACCAGCCGGTCAACGACTGGCTCTGGTCGCGCCCGGTGAAGAAGGCGAGCTTTCGCGGATCGGTGTCGCGCACGGGCTTCAGCCAGGAGACGGCGAGGTCCATCGCCTCGTCCCACTCGATCTCCCTGAACTCGCCCCTGCCGCGCTCACCTGTGCGCAGAAGCGGCTTGCGCAGCCGCGCCGGCGAATAATGCTGCATGATGCCGGCAGAACCCTTAGCGCAAAGTACGCCGCGATTAATCGGGTGATCGCGGTTGCCCTCGATATAGCGGACCTTGCCGTCGCGCAGATGCACGTTGATGCCGCAGCGGCAGGCGCACATGTAACAGGTGGTCTTGCGGATTTCGTCGGAGACTTTGGGCGACAGGTCAGTCTCGTGAAGGTTCATCTATGGACCTGTCTCTCTTCTCGTTCTTGCCGGAACCCGCCGCCGGCAGGCCTGCGAGCCGAACGACTACCGGACATGGGGTCTCCCGTCGGGCGTGGTCAGGTCCAACACTTCGGTACCGTTTGATCCAGCTGCGCCGGCACGAGTTCGCTGCTCATTGGCCGCCCGGCACGCCCAGAACGGATGCCGTGTCCGCCGCGTCACCGCGTCCGCGCCCCAGCAGTTGGCAGATATTGCCGACCACGGCAACCCGCTCCGCATTGCTCTCCGCCGCCGAGCCGTCGGAATTCCAGAGGCTGTTCTCGAAACCGACCCTGGCGTGACCGCCACGGGCGAGCGCATCGGCCAGGCATGCGGTCTCCGCCGAACCGAATGCGCACACCATCCAGTCGATCGCACCGGCAAGGTCGCAGTCGGCCACTGCCTGAAGGTAGGCGTCGAGATCGGCCGGATCGCTCTGCTGCCCGGCGGTGTAGCGACCGAGCACGAAGATCATCGCGTGCCGGCCTTCAGGCACCGCGCGGCGGGCGATCATTCCGGACAGGCGGTAGATCTCGTCGGCGCTGTAGAGGATGTGCTGGACACCGATGCCCGACTCCCGGGCCCAATGGTAGAAATCCTCGGCGAAGGGCTCGTCGGTCCGCGCCGGGCAGATTTCGCGGAGGGCGACCGATACGGCGTCCGGCATGACCGCCTTCACCGTCGCAACCTGCTCGTCGGGCCGGTACCGGCCGACCGCCTCGGTGGTGACCTGCACGAACATCTGTCGGTCCGTCGCCGCCTTCACGGCCGCGACTGCGTCACGGTAGAGGCCGGAATCGAGCGTATGCAACCCCTCGCCGTCGCGGATATGGAGGTGGATGGCCCCGGCGCCGGCGGCCCGGCACTCGACGGCCGTCCTGACCGTTTCCTCGACGGAAACCGGAAGCGCCGGATGATCCTTCTTCGTGCGCCGCGCGCCGTTCGGCGCGACCATGATCAGCGCCGGAGGCGGCGCCTTGTCTTCGGCCATGAACCCTCCGGGATCACTCGCCCATATTCCCGGTGATGGTCTGGCCGGATCTCTTGATGATCGCCGACCGGTTGGCCGGCAGGGTGATCGGATCGGTGATCGACCCGTCCGGCCAGCGCACCCGTAGCACCGCCTCCGGACTGTCGCCAAGCCCGAAATGCAACGGGCCCGCCGCTCCGCCGGCATGGCCGCCGCCGATGGTGACGGCCTGGGTATGGGCCTGCTCGCCGGCGCGCAGGATAACGGAAGCCCCGACGGCATCCATGTTGACACCCTCCTGTTCGAGATCGACATCGAGCCATCCCGGGCTTGTCTCGCTGTCGCACAGCAGGTTGCGGAAAAGCGAAACCGGCGCATTGCGGTTGACGACGAGGATGTCCTGGCATCCGTCGCGATCGAAATCGGCGATCGCCGCCCCGCGTCCCACGGTCGGCAAGGCCAGACCGGATTCGCGCGCGGCATTGCGATAGTTGCCGCCCGGCAGACCGAGCAGGAGCATGTCCTGATCCTGGGGGCTCGCCTGCGGCGGACTCTGGCGCTGGCCGCGCACGACGAGCATGTCGGACATGGCGTCGTTATTGAAATCGGCAAATTCGACATGCCAGCTGAAGACGGGAACGGGGCCGTCATATTCAGCGCCGTCGAGCGCCAGACCGCGCGACACAGACTTGTCGGCATAGCGAGGCTGTTCGCCCTCTCCCTTGAGGCTGTAGAAGCGCGCACCCGTGCGTTCGGATTCTGCGATTTCGGGAACGCCGTCGCCATTGGTATCGCGGGCCGCGAGACCGGCGCCGTCGACACGATCCGCCTGCCACCCCTCATCTTCGCGATAGGGTGCGATGCCGTTGCTCAGATGGAAGAGCTGGTCGCCGCCAATTTCGCCATACGAGCTGGCATCGTTGGCGGCCCGCAGGTCGAAGCTGCCCCAGCCCGACCAGTCGACCATGAGATACGACAACGGGCAGT
>DATHRP010000415.1:0-3054 GCA_035465195.1 Afifellaceae bacterium
CGCCCTTGATCCTAATGCTGGTGAATATAGCTGCCCGGCGCGGGGCACAGCGCGACCAGCCCCTGCGTCGGCGCTCCCATCGCTGGCGGTGCAACGCGCTGCGTCCCGCTGCGGGCGGCGAGCCATGCGGCCCATTCCGGCCACCACGAACCGTCCTCACTGTTGGCGCGGGCCAGCCAGGTGGCGGAATCGACATAGCGGTCGCCCGGCCGCCGCTTCGCCACCGCGTAGTGCCGCCCGCGATGGCCGGGCTCGGAGACGATGCCGGCATTATGCCCGCCGCTTGTCAGAAGGAAGGTCACGTCGGTATCCGTCAGGAGGTGGGCCTTGTAGACGGACCGCCAGGGCGCGACATGATCGGTCTGGGTGCCGACCGAGAAAATCGGTTCGCGGATATCGGAAAGCGCAACCGGCCGGCCGTCGACCTCGAAACGGCCTTCGGCCAGATCGTTGTTGAGATAGAGCTTGCGCAGATATTCGGAGTGCATCCGGTAAGGCATCCGCGTGGAATCCGCGTTCCAGGCCATCAGGTCGAACATGTCCGGCCGCTCGCCGAGCAGGTATTCGCGCATGTTGCGTGACCAGATCAGGTCGTTCGACCGCAGAAGCTGGAAGGCACCCTTCATCTGGCGGGCATCGAGATAGCCGTGCTCCCACATCATGTCCTCGAGGAAGGCGAGTTGGCTTTCGTTGATGAAGAGCTGCAGCTCGCCGGCCTCTGTGAAATCGACCTGGGTGGCCAGGAAGGACAGCGATCCGAAGGGGCTGCCGTCGTCCCGCGCCAGCGCCGCCGCCGCTATCGCCAGCAAAGTCCCGCCAAGGCAGTAACCGACACCGTGGATCGTCTGTTTCCGCACGATGGTCCGGACGGCCTCCACTGCCGCCATGACGCCCAGGCTCCGGTAATCGTCAAGGCTGAGATCGCGGTCCTCCGGACCCGGATTGCGCCAGGAGATCATGAAAACCGTAAAGCCCTGGCCGGTCAAGTATCTGACCATCGAATTGGCGGGCGAAAGGTCGAGTATGTAATACCGGTTGATCCAGGCTGGAACGATGAGAATAGGCTCGGGCCGCACCGTCTCCGTGGTCGGCTCGTACTGGATCAGCTCGATCAGCCTGTTTCGCAGCACCACCTTTCCAGGCGTCACCGCAACATCCCTGCCCGGCACGAAGTCCTCGCTGCCCACCGGACCGCGCCCGCTTCGTGCCCGTTCGAGATCCTCCATGAGGTTCTGGAGCCCGCGCCAGAGATTCAGGCCGCCTTCGCTGACGGTCTTCTGCAGCACTTCCGGATTGGTCAGCGGAAAGTTGGAGGGTGCGAAGATATCGAGGATCTGGCGCGAGGCGAATTCGACCGCCTTTTCGTGCTGCGCCGTCACGCCGCGCACGCCGGTGGTCGCATTGTGCCACCATTGCTGGTTCAGCAGGAACGACTGGTACATGAGGTTGAACGGCCATTTTTGCCAGGCCTCGCCGCGGAACCGCCTGTCCTGCGGCAGCGGCTCAATGCAGCAGTCGCAGCCCTCCTGCCGGAACGCGTGCGATGCGGCGTAATTGGCAAGGCGCATGGCCTTCTTCGCGGCCTTTTCCGCAAGCTGCGCCTGCTTGCCGGGCGCTGTCGCCAGGTGAATGGCCCAATCCATGTAGGCTTCGGCAAGCGCGCTCGGCGAAAGCCCGCCGGTCCAGCGTGCCGCGACCGCGTGTACGGACCGGTCAAGGATGTCCTGCAGCGCCGTGGAGGCATAGGAATCACGCTCGAACGGATCAGGCAATGCCGGCGCTTGCCGTGAGGAGACCTCCTTGCCGCTCGATTGACGCTGCGCCGCCACAGATTTGACTTCCCGATCCGGCGACCCACCCTTGTCCGCCCCGTTGGGCGTGGGTGCAACAGGAGATTTGCGGCGCGTCGTCTGCGTTTCCATGGCCGATTTCCTTCGCACAGAAGTGGCAAACATCATTTAAAATATGATCCGATTTCCGCACTGCAACATTGCCATGGATCAATTGATCGACGGCGGCGCTCGGTTAACGGTCGTTTTCGGGCGGTGTGGAGCGAAACGACAGGGCATCCGTTCGCCCTGGATCGGGAAGGCTAGTCCTGATCGGGCGCGGACTCCTCCACATGCTCGATCATCGGCACGTGGCGGCTGGACAGAAACCGGTTGTAGAAAAACGCGATCAGCATGCCGACAACGAAACCGTGCACGAAAGCCCAGACCGCGCCGGCAATCGCGCCGACGAAACTCGGACTGAAGCCGAGATAGACATTCTGCAGGACCGCCGCGAAAACCGCACCCCATTGAAACGCAGCAGCCATGACGGCCAGGAATGCAACACTCAAGGCCCAGGTAATGCCGACCGCCAGGCCGAAACTGATGACCCCGAGCCCCGTATGCGAAATTCTCCTTCCCATCGTCCCCCTCCGCTCCGACTGCGAGAACCCCCTCCTCGCGGTAGCATGGCGAGACAGACAAGCGTAGATTTCACAAAATGACCAGAGCGGCGGCGCGAGAAAGTCCGGCCATGGATCGAGAGCCGCACCATTGATTGCAGGACGGGCGAAATCGGAAACCGGCGTGACCAACTGGTTCGACCGCACGATCGGTGACCTCGTCCGCCATTTCAGATGGTCCTTCCTGCCGCCGCTGATGGTCTATTTCGCGGCCGGCATTTCCGGCCTGACGTCCATCGTCGGCGCCTTTTTCGTCAAGGATTATCTCAATCTCTCCGCGGCGTTCCTGGCCGGGCTCGGCTTCTGGGTCGGACTTCCATGGGTCCTGAAGATGCCGGTGGGCCATCTGGTCGACCTGATCTGGCGCTGGAAGGCTCTTCTGGTCTGGGCGGGCGCCGGCCTGATCGGCGCCTCGCTGATCATCATGTATGCGCTGATCGTACACACGCCGGCGATGAGCACGCTGTTGAGCGTCGAAGCCTGGTACGTGCTGGCCGTGCTGCTTGCACCCTCCGGATACGTCATCCAGGACGTAGTCGCCGACGCGATGACCGTTGAAGCGGTTCCCGCAGTCGATGCCGAGGGCGCTCCCTACTCCGAAC
>DATHRP010000416.1:0-9252 GCA_035465195.1 Afifellaceae bacterium
TCGATCGCCGCCACGCTCGAACATGTGCTGGAGCAAACCGGCGGCACGCTCGACGCGCTGTTCAACAACGGCGCCTACGCCCAGCCAGGCGCCGTGGAGGATCTCTCCATGGCGGCGTTGCGTGAGCAGTTCGACGCCAACTTCTTCGGCTGGCACGCCCTGGCGCGGCAGGTCGTACCGGTGATGCGGCAACAAGGGCACGGCCGGATCGTGCAGAACTCGTCGATCCTCGGCTTCATCGCGCTGCCGATGCGCGGCGCCTATACCGCCTCGAAATTCGCCATCGAGGGCTATACCGACACGCTGCGGCTCGAGCTCCGCTCCGCCGGCATCCATGTCTCGTCGATCCAGCCCGGCCCGATCGAAAGCAAGATCGGCGAGAATTCGATCCGCGCGCTCCACCGCCATATCGACATCGAGGGATCGGTCCACCGCGAGCGCTACCGCCGCCGGCTGGCGGCGCTGGAGAAAGGCGGCAACACGTTCGGCCAGCTTGGCCCCGAAGCCGTGCTGAAGGCGCTCGTCCACGCTTGCGAAAGCCGACGCCCGAGGCCGCATTACCCGGTCACCCTGCCGACCCACCTGATGGGCTTCGTGCGCCGTATCCTGCCTGATCGCGCCTTCCATGCCGTGCTGGCGAGGATTCGGACTTGACCGGCGGACACGATCCGCAACCGGGTCCGGCGGGCGGATTCACCGGCCGCTCGGTGGTCGCGCTCGTTGTCTCGCTGGCCCTCTGCTTTGCCGTCGCCGCCATCGGTGGCGCCGTCACGCGGCCGAATATCGACGGCTGGTACGCCGGCCTCGCCAAGCCGCCGTTCAACCCGCCAGACTGGGTGTTCGCTCCGGTCTGGACCCTGCTCTTCGCAATGATGGCGGTGGCGGCATGGCGCGTCTGGCTGGCCGACCCGCGGCTGCACTCGAACAGCCGCGCGCTTATCCTCTTCGTGCTGCAGCTCGCCTTCAACCTCGCCTGGTCGGTCGCCTTCTTCGGCGCGCAAAGCCCGCTCGCCGGCCTGCTCGTCATCCTTGTCCTGGAAGGCCTGATCGCCGCGACGATCGCCGCCTTCCGCCCCATCGACCGGCTCGCCGCCTGGCTTATGGTTCCCTATGCCGCATGGGTGGCTTTTGCCATCGTGCTAAATGTCTCAATCTATAGTCTGAACTGAACTTCCCCGGACGGATCGAATGGATTCTTATCTGAGCTACCTCGTGCCGGCCGCCATCGGCGCCGTCACTCTCGTGCTTCTGGCCGGTCTGTGGAACATGATGCGCGGCGGAAGCGCCAACACTTCGCAGAAGCTGATGCGCTGGCGTGTCATCCTGCAATTTGTTGCGATCGTGCTGATGATGGGTGCATTGTGGCTGAGCGGCAGGTGAAGGGCCATCACGGAGGGGACCGACGTGGTCACGCTGAACAAGATCTATACGCGCACCGGCGATGACGGCACCACCGCGCTGGGAACCGGCGAGCGCCGGCCGAAATACGACCTGCGCATAGAAGCCTACGGCACTGTCGACGAGACCAATGCGGCGATCGGCGTCGCCCGCGCCGAACTCGGCGGCGATCTTGCCGAACTCGACGCCATCCTGTCGCGCATCCAGAACGACCTGTTCGACCTCGGCGCCGACCTGGCGACACCCGACGACGGGAAGGAGAAGGATTACGAACCGTTGCGGATCGTCGCGTCCCAGGTCGCCAGGCTGGAAGCCGACATCGACGCGCTGAACGCCGACCTGAAGCCGCTGAAATCGTTCGTCCTGCCGGCCGGCACGCGGGCCTCGGCCGCGCTTCATCTTGCCCGCACCGTCGCCCGCCGCGGCGAACGGCTGATGGTCTCGCTGGCCAGCCGCGAGCCCGACAAGGTCGGCGAACCGGGCCTGCAGTACATCAACCGGCTGTCCGATTTCCTGTTCGTCGCCAGCCGCTGGGTCAACGACCGCGGTCGGGCCGACGTGCTCTGGGTTCCGGGCCAGAGCCGCTGAAGGCCGGTCCCGGATGTTCATCCCGCTCTACGACGACAATCCGCTCGCTCACGTCGCGCGACCCTATGCCAACTACATGCTGATCGCGCTCACGGTGCTGGCGTTCCTGGTGACCGGAACGTCGGGCGATCTCTACCTGCAGCATGCGGCATTCTCGCTCGGGCTCGTTCCCTCCGTCGTCAACGATATCAAGGAACTGCCGCCCGACTATGTCTGGATCCCCGAAGGCGCCAGCTACGTCACCTACGCCTTCCTGCATTCCGACCTGCTTCACCTGGGCGGCAACATGCTGTTTCTGTGGGTCTTCGGCGACAATATCGAGGACGCCGTCGGCCACCTGAAATATCCCGTCTTCTACCTCCTGTGCGCGGCGGCCGGCGGTTTCGCCCATACCGTGCTCGACCCGCAGTCCGAGGTGCCGCTGATCGGCGCTTCCGGCGCCGTGTCCGGCATCATCGGCGCCTACCTGATGCTGCATCCGCGCGTGCGTATCTGGGTTCTGCTGATCGGCAAGATCCCGCTCCCGCTGTCCGCGGCGATCGTGCTCAGCCTGTGGTTCGCCTATCAGGTGTTCAATTTCGTCAGTGCCTACTACGTCGAGTCCCACGTCTCCTGGCCGGCGCATATCGGCGGCTTCCTGGCCGGCGCCGTGCTGATCGTGCTGTTGAAACGCAGGGACGTCGTGCTCTTCGACAAGCCGCTCGCCGGCGCGTCGCGCTGACCGGCCGGAAACGGCCAGTTCCGTCGCAGGCAAGCCCTTTGGCGTCGCGCGACGTCTTGCAACCGGAGCCGGAGCCGATTAGTCCGTTCGACGGATTATGGAGGCATGTGCCATGAAAGTACTCGTGCCCGTCAAGCGGGTGGTGGATTACAACGTCAAGGTCCGGGTCAAGCCGGACGGTTCGGGCGTCGACCTGGCCAACGTCAAGATGTCGATGAACCCGTTCGACGAGATTTCGGTCGAGGAAGCGATCCGACTGAAGGAAGCCGGCACGGCCGAGGAGATCATCGTCGTCTCGATCGGCCCCGCCCAGGCGCAGGAAACCCTGCGGACCGGCCTGGCCATGGGCGCCGACCGCGGCATCCTGGTCGAAGTGGACGGTCCGGTCGAGCCGCTCGCGGTCGCCAAGATCCTGAAGGCCGTCGTCGACGAGGAACAGCCCGGGCTGGTGATCCTCGGCAAGCAGGCGATCGACGACGACGCTAACCAGACCGGCCAGATGCTGGCCGCCCTGCTCGGCTGGTCGCAGGCGACGTTCCTGAAGGAACTGAAGATCGAAAACGGCGAGGCCGAGGCAACGCGCGAGGTCGACGGCGGACTACAGACGATCCGCGTGAAGATGCCGGCCGTGGTCACCACCGACCTCCGCCTGAACCAGCCGCGCTATGCCTCGCTGCCCAACATCATGAAGGCGAAGAAGAAGCCGATCGACACCAAGACGGCGGTCGATTACGGCGTCGACGTGGCGCCGCGGCTGGAGGTCATCACCACCGCCGAGCCGCCCAAGCGCGAGGCCGGCGTGATGGTCGGCTCCGTCGCCGAACTGGTCGAAAAGCTGAAGAACGAAGCCGGCGTGCTGTGACGGCGGGGAGAGATTGAAATGGCTACACTACTGATCGCCGAACACGACAATGCCAGCCTCAACGAGGCGACCGCCAAGGCGCTGAGCGCCGCCGCCGCGCTGGGCGGCGATGTCGACGTGCTGGTCGCCGGAAAGGGCGCGCAGGCCGCGGCCGACGAGGCGGCCAAGCTTGCCGGCGTCGGCAAGGTGCTGCTGGCGGAATCCGATGCGCTGGAGCATCGCCTCGCCGAGCCGCTCGCCGCCCTGATCGTGAAACTCGCCGACGGCTACGACGCGCTTGTCGCGCCGGCGACGACAGCCGGCAAGAATGTCATGCCGCGCGTCGCAGCGCTGCTCGACGTGATGCAGGTCTCCGAGATCATCGAGGTCGACGGCCCTGACACATTCAAGCGGCCGATCTATGCCGGTAACGCAATCCAGACCGTCCGCTCCACCGATGCGAAAAAGGTGATTACCGTGCGGGCGGCATCCTTCCCCGCCGCGGAAGGCGGCAATTCGGCAAGCGTGGAGACCATCGATCCGGCCGACGATCCCGGCCTTTCGAGCTTCGTCGCAGACCGTATCGCCGAATCCGACCGTCCCGAGCTTGCCTCCGCGAAGATCATCTTGTCCGGCGGCCGCGGTGTCGGCTCCAAGGAAAAGTTCGCCGAGGTGGTCGAGCCGGTCGCCGACAAGCTCGGCGCCGCCGTCGGCGCTTCGCGCGCCGCCGTCGACGCCGGCTATGCCCCGAACGACTGGCAGGTCGGCCAGACCGGCAAGATCGTTGCACCGGATCTCTATATCGCCGCCGGCATATCGGGCGCCATCCAGCATCTTGCCGGCATGAAGGATTCCAAGGTCATCGTCGCCATCAACAAGGACGAGGAAGCGCCGATCTTCCAGGTCGCCGACTACGGCCTGGTCGCCGATCTCTTCGAGGCGCTGCCGCAGCTTTCCGAGGAACTGGACAAGCTGTCGTAGGAAAACCGGCTACGCGATTGAAAGGCCTCCGCATTCCGGAGGCCTTTCTGTTTTCGGACTCCGGGGCGGGCGGCGCCGGATTCGGGATACCGGCAATTTGAAGCAAATTCTCATCAAGTTTAACGTTAACTTGCACATTCGGTGGCATCCGGCGGCGTTCTCACGGATACGTTACCCTTGGGGGAGCTGAACGGAATGGACTGAACCTGATATGGACAATCCACGACCCCGAATACAGGCTGAACGCGACAGGCGCAGGGACAGGCGCGCGCGGGTGCTGCATGGCGCCAGGATCGACTTCGTCGACGAGCCGGTCACGATCGACTGCCGGGTCCGCGATCTCTCTCAGAGCGGCGCGCGGCTCGAGACCGAACATGCCGACTACCTGCCTACGCAATTCTCGGTCGCCGTCGACGATACGGACGAGACGGCCACCGCGAAGCGGGTGTGGACGAAGGATGGCGAAGTCGGCGTCGTTTTCGTGACGTCCAGGCACAGCAGCGAGCCAAACGAAGATTGAGCGCGCAGCCTAGGCGACGGTAAACCAGGTCATCATCCCGGCCGCCATGTGCTCGCTCATGTGGCAGTGCAGCAGCCACTGGCCGGGATTGTCCGCCACCAGCGCGACCTCGACTGTCTGCTCGGCGCCGGCTGTCACCGTATCGCGCCACGGCGTATGCGGTTCCGGGCGGCCGTCCCGCGACAGCACCCTGAAATGATGGCCGTGCAGGTGCATGGCGTGCGGCCAGCGGGTCCGGTTGACCATGGTGAGCTTCACGGTCTGTCCGCGGCCGGCCGCAAACAGCGGCTCGTCCGGCATGCCGGCCACGCCATTGAAGGCCCAGGCGAAACCGTTCTGCACCAGGTCGCGCATGCCCATCATGCCGCCGCCCATCATACCGCCACCCATCATGCCGCCCGACATTTCGCCGCGGCCCATCCGGGCGCCCTGCATCATGCCCATTGCACCGCCCTCCATGACGAGATCGACGGCAAGCGCGTTGGCCAGGTCCGGTTCCGCCAGCGCATTGGGCATGAAGACCGGCGTGGCCGCGCCGCCATCGGCCGGCGCGGCAATCCTGAAGCCTGTAATGCCGATCCGGTCGTTTCCGTTCAGCGCCTGCAGTTCGGCCTCGCCGGCGGCCTTCGGCGTGACGAGGATGTCGGCACGCTGGGCCGGGCTCAAGACCAGCGCCTCGCGGATCGGCCGCGGCTCGGCGAACACCTGGCCGTCGAGCGCCATGAGCTGCGGCTCCAGCCCGTCGAAGACCAGTTCGTAGATGCGCGCGTTCGACGGATTGACGAGTCTCAGCCGGTTCGCCGCGCCGGCGACTAGGTCGAGTTCGGGATAGGACGTACCGTTGACGGTCACCCAGTTGCCGAGCCGCCCGGCGTGGCTCCAGTCCATCATCGCGCCGAAGCTCGCCTCGTCGATCTCGCCGCTCTCTCGCAGCCGCCAGTCGTCGATCATCAGGGTATGGTCGGCGGCGAACCCGTCCGCGTCGCCCTCGACGATCAGCTGTCCGTAAAGGCCGCGCGCCATCTGTTCCCACGACCGGTTGTGCGAGTGGTACCAGTAGGTTCCGGCGTCCGGAACGGTGAAGACATAGTCGAAGCTGTCGCTTGGCTTGACCGGCTCCTGCGTCAGCCCGGCCACGCCGTCCATCGCGTTTTCGATGCGGATGCCGTGCCAGTGGATGGTCGTCGCATCGTCCAGTTCGTTGACGAGCCGGATTCGGACTGTGTCGCCGCGTCTTGCGCGCACCACCGGCCCCGGCACGACTCCGTTGTAGGACCAGACATCGGTCGCCGGTTCGCCGGCCCCGAGCAGCGTCGCCTTCGACCGCATCGCCTTCAGTTCGACGAATCCGTCATCCGCCAGGGCGAATCCGCGGGCCAGCGACAGCCCGGCCATGGATGCAGCGCTCCCAAGCATGAATTGCCGCCTGTCGATCATGGCCTTCCTCCCGGTTTGGCAAACACTTTTGCGGGACAATATAGGGTATCCAACCGGATTTGGCGGCTGCGTTAGTCAATTTTTGCACTGCGGCAAAATGGTCACGACATTCGACGAAAAATGTACAATACTCCGCTTTCACTTTGGTCGGGCTTGCGATTAAGTGGCCGTCGCAGAAGCAAGAGGTTGCCATGACTGGCAAGATTGAGACGATTGGCGTCATCGGCGCCGGTCAGATGGGCACAGGAATTGCCCAGGTTGCCGCGCTCGCCGGCTTCAACGTCCTGCTGCACGACATTTCCAGGGACCGCATCCAGTCGGCATTGGCGTCGATCGATGGTCATATGGCGCGGCAGGCGGAGAAGGATTACATCGACGAAGGCAAGCGCGGCGAAGCCATGCAGCACATCGCCGCCGCCGAGACGCTCGCCGCCCTCGCCGATGTCGATCTCGTCATCGAGACCGCCACCGAGGACGAGACGATCAAGCGCAAGATCTTCGCCGAGCTCTGTCCGCTGCTGAAGCCGGAAGCGATCCTCGCCACCAACACGTCGTCGATCTCCATCACCCGGCTCGCCTCCAACACGGACCGGCCGGAGCGCTTCATCGGCATGCACTTCATGAACCCGGTGCCCCGGATGGAACTGGTCGAGGTCATCCGCGGCATAGCCACCGAGGACGACACGTTCGAGACAGCCAGGGAGTTTGCCGGCAAGCTCGGCAAGACGGTGGCCGTCGCCGAGGATTTCCCCGCCTTCATGGTGCACCGGATCCTGCTGCCGATGATCAACGAGGCGATCTACACGCTCTATGAAGGCGTCGGTTCGGTGGAGGCCATCGACACCGCCATGCGGCTCGGCGCAAACCACCCGATGGGCCCGCTGCAGCTCGCCGACTTCATCGGCCTCGACACCTGCCTGTCGATCATGCAGGTGCTCTACGAGGGGCTGGCGGATTCCAAGTACCGGCCCTGCCCGCTGCTGGTGAAATATGTCGAGGCCGGCTGGCTCGGCCGCAAGACCAGCCGCGGCTTCTACGATTATCGCGGCGAGGTTCCGGTTCCCACGCGCTGACCGCCCGGAAAAGAAAAAGCCTGCCGAACCGAAGTCCGGCAGGCAGGCGGGGATACGTCGAGAGAGTCGAAGCGCGCGGGAGGGGCCAGAGAACGGCCTTGCATCAGCGCCGGCGGATCGGCCGGTGGCGGTTCCAGATCCGGTACTGCCTGGCAAGCGCCAGGTCCTGGCGCGGATCGGTCATCAGCGGTTGCAGCACCGCTTGCTCCACATCGCCGCGCGTCAGCCCGATATCGTCGAGAATGCGATCGTCGAGATCGGCCAGCCGGCGAACCGCGCGGTGGCCTTCCAGCGCCTTTGCGAAAGCGCCAATCTGACCGAAAAACCGGGCCGCTGTGTCATAAAGGCGTGCGGCAAGACCGGCGGAACGGGTCGTCTTTCCGTATTCAGCGTACATGTCAGTCTCCATCGGCTGCCGACCGGATTGCGGTCGGATTGACGTTCCGGCGAAGGTCGAAAATTGCATCCCGGCCGATCGCCATGACGGGAAGATGCGCTTTTGCTATTGATCAATCAAACGAAAAGGTCTTATGTTTATGTTCAGATTTTTTGAAAGGCTGAGTCATGGCCCTGCAACCGATCATCGACCCTGAACTGCTGCGGACTTTCCTGGCGATCGCCGACACCGGCAGCTTTTCCGCCGCTGCGGATATCGTCGGCCGCACGCCGTCCGCCGTCTCCATGCAGATCAAGAAACTGGAAGACCTGATCGACCGGCGCCTGTTCGACCGCGACTCCCGTTCCGTGGTCCTGACCTCGCACGGCGAGGCGCTGGTCGCCGACGCCCGGAGGATCGTCGAAATGAACGTCGAGCTCGTCGCGCGCATGAAGACGCCCGACCTCGCCGGCTCGATCACCGTCGGCACGCCGGACGAATATGCCGGCACCTTCCTGCCCTGCGTGCTGCGCCGCTTCGCCCGCACGCATCCTGGCGTCCAGGTCAACGTGGTCTGCGATTATTCCTCCAACCTTCAGGACCGGCTGAACCATGGCGAGATCGACGCCGCGCTGATCACCGAGGGCGAGCTGAAGAGCGAGAGCTTCTCCTGCCGCACGGTGCACGAGGAAGATCTGGTCTGGCTCGGCGCGCGCGACGGCATGGCCTGGAAGCTCAATCCGCTTCCGGTCGCCGTCGCCAACGAGAAGTGCAAGTGGCGGCTTCGCTCCGTCAGCGCGCTGTCGCGCGCCGGCATATCCCACAAGGTCGCCTATTCCAGCGCCACGGCTGCCGGCCAGCTTGCCGCCGTGGCCGCCGATCTGGCGGTCGCGCCGCTGCCCGTCAGCCTGGAGACGCCCGCAGTGGTGCGGCTTGGACCGGATACCGGCCTGCCCGATCTCGGCACCTACCGCATCGCCATCGTCTGGCAGGATGTCGGCCATGCCTGCGTGGCCGCGCTCGTCGACCATGTGGTGGCGAGCTTCGACACCGGAACCTCGCGACCCGTTGAGGTCGCCGCCTAGAGCGCCGGTGTGAAATGACGGGGCAGCGGTCACCGGCGTGCCGGACTGCCGGACGCCTGCTGCCCCTCTTGCTGTCGCTGCTGTTTCCACTGCTGCTGATCCCGGACCGATATCATCGATCGTCCGCCCAGGTCGCCGCCGGTACGGTGGACGTCGCCATCGTACTCGCCGTCGACTGTTCCTGGAGCGTCGACGAGACGGAATATGCCCAGCAGATCGGCGGCCTGGCCGA
>DATHRP010000417.1:0-9285 GCA_035465195.1 Afifellaceae bacterium
GCCGCGCAGGCGGCTGAAGGCGGCCGCGCCGACGATGCTGCCGATCAGCACGCCGTGGGTGGCGAGCCCGCCGCGCCACCAGTTGAACGCCTGCAGCGGGTGATCACGGTAGAAGGGGAGCTCGTAGAAGAGGATGTCGAACGCGCGGCCGCCGACCAGGATGCCGGCGGAAACGAATATTGTGAGCTCGGCCGCGTCGCGCCGGCTCCAGCCGAGCTTCCAGCGCCGCAGCCAGAGCCACAGGAAGATGCCGGCAAAGCCGACGGTATAGACCGCCCCGTACCAGTAGAGGGGAAGCCCGAAGACGTGGGCGAAGGCCAAGTCGAAATCGTGCCTGAAGTCGGTCTGCATGGTTCCGGGTCGCCCCTTTTTGCCGGGGATTATGGGAGCGCCGGCCGCAGGGCGGGTTGATGCGGGTCAAGTGGGAGGTGGGGCGAGGCAATTCCGATGAGGACGCAAAGTCTGGATTGCCGGGACAAGCCCGGCAATGACGGGTTGGGTAGCTCTCTGCCATCTGGGTGACCGGCAGAGTCCGAAGGACCGGAACACAAATATCGCCGTCATCCCGTGCGCATTGCGGCGCGAATTGCAGCTATCCAGACGGAACGAGCGATACCGTTAACTTGCTGGACAGCGTCTCTGCGCGCCACAGGAATTGCCAGCGCTGGACATCACAAACGTCGATCCGCGCCATATCGCCTCAGGATTTTCTCCAGTGCCTGCACAACCTTTTCCCGCCTTGACCGGCGGCTGAACTCCTTTGGTACCCGGCAATACCAAGGCGCGTAATAATCATAATCCAAGTGTTGCAACGGGCGCCGGGTGGACGGGTGAGCCGTCTTCTTGAACCACTTGAGGCATTCCTCAACCTGTTCCAAGGACACGAATGTCATGGACTTGCCTCGTTACTCGATGACGTAGACAAATTCCGTGACCAGATTGTCGGCATTAAGCTCAATGCCCCTTCCGCCGATCTGCCAGCTGCTAACGAAGTCTCTATGGACATGCGGATCTGCAATTTCTCGCCTTATCCGGACCATGACTCACTCCGACAATCTTCGAACATGTAAAACAGTATGGCTCTCGGTTCGTTGTTAGCAACGCCAGCACCTGGCACTCAAGCTGCCTTGCCGCGGCGTTTTTTCGTGCCCTTGCCGAAGAGGTCCTCCGCAAGCGCCTTCGCTCCGGCGAGGTCCGTCTTGCCGGTGCCGAGCATCGGGATGGCGTCGACGGCGAAGACCGTCTTCGGCACCATGATCTCGGCGACGCCCTTCGATTTGGCGTGCAGCGACAGCGTGCGCGGGTCGGCGTCGGGGACTTCCGAGAGGAGCACCACCTGTTCGCCTTTTTTCTCGTGCGGCAGGGCGACAGCGACCGACAGCGCCTCAGGCCAGACCTCGCCGGCCAGCGCCTCCACGGCCGCCAGCGATACCATCTCGCCGCCGATCTTGGCGAACCGCTTGGCACGGCCGTTGATCGAAATGAAGCCGTCCTCGTCGACGCTAACGATGTCACCGGTATCGTGCCAGCCGTCGTCCGGCGGCTGGATCACGCCGGGCTTTTCGACCTTGAGGTAACCCAGCATGACGTTCGGGCCGCGCACCTGCAGCCGGCCGCCCTCGTCCACGCCGTCGACCGGATCGAGCCGCATCTCCATCGCCGGCAGGAGCCGGCCGACGGTACCCGGGCGGTTGTTCATCGGCGTGTTGATGGCGAGCACCGGCGAGGTCTCCGTCGTGCCGTAGCCTTCGAGAATCCGCACGCCGAACTTCTCCGCCCAGGTCGCCCGCGTCTCCGGCCGGACCCGCTCGGCGCCGGCGAAGACGTAGCGCAGCGAATAGAAATCGTAGGCGTGCGCCAGCCGGGCGTAGCCGGAGAGGAACGTGTCGGTGCCGAACAGGATCGTCGCATTGGTGTCGTAGGCGATCTCCGGCACGATGCGGTAGTGCAGCGGCGACGGATAGAGGAAGGTCTTCACGCCGGAGAGGAGCGGCAGCAGCGTGCCCGCCGTCAGGCCGAAGGAGTGGAACATCGGCAGCGCGTTGAGCACCGTGTCCTGCGCGGAGAAATCGATCTGGCTGGAGACCTGGTAGCGGTTCGCCTGGATGTTGCGGTGGGAGAGCACGACACCCTTGGGCAGGCCTTCCGAGCCGGATGTGAAGAGCACCACCGCTTCGCCGTCCGGCGTCATGTCGCGGCCGCCGGCGAGCCTGAGCCCGAGCGACGGCACGCGCGCCAGCAGCGCGGCGCGGAGTTTCGCGAACGTGCCGATCGCCTCACGCAGGTCCTCCAGGTAGATCACCTTGGCATGGCTGCGGATCACCGCGACCAGCGGGCCGAGCTTGCCGAGCTCGACGAAGCGCCGCGAGGTGACGACGGTCTTCACCTCCGCCGCCGTCAGCGCCGCCTCGATGCCGGCCGCACCCGCGGTGAAGTTGAGCATGGCCGGCGTACGGCCGGTCGCATGACAGGCGAAGAAGCTGATCACGGCCGCCGACGAGTTGGGGAGCAGCAGGCCGATGCGGCTGCCGGGCTCGCTCGCCGCGGCGAACCGCGCGCCGAGCGCGAAGGCGCCGGTCATGATGCGGCGGTAACCGATCGGGTTGCGCTCGATATCCTCGACGACCTTTCGCTTGCCGTGCACCTTCGCCGCGTCGCTCAGCGAGGCGAACAAAGTCTTGTCGAGATCGCTGGTGGCGAACACCATGTCGGTCATCACGTCGTGCAGCCGGCGGCTCGCCCATGCGCGGCGCTTGCGGCCGAACAGGTCCTCCGGCACCTCGATGGTCGTGCGCGGCAGCACGGTGAGCTTCACTTTCGGGAACCAGCGGAGCGGCAACTTGCCGGCAAGCCGGGAGAATTTCGAATATTGCGCGCCGTCGATGCGCACCGGGATGATCGGCGCCTCGGCCTTGGCGGCGATCATCGCCGGACCGTCATAGACCTTCATCAGCGAGCCGGTGACCGTGAGCCGGCCTTCCGGGAAGATCACCAGTCGGCGGCCCTCGTCGCGCACGATCTTGACCATCTTGCGCACCGAGAACGGGCTCGCCGGATCGACCGGCACCAGATCGAAGAACAGGAAGGCCGGCTTCACCCACCAGGCTTGCGCGATGTGCGTGTTGATGGCGAAGGCCGGCTTGCCGGGAAGCAGGCAGCCGAGCAGCACGGCGTCGAGGAACGAGGTGTGGTTGGCGATCACCACCGCAGGTTCCGAGCCGTCGCCATAGGCCTCGATGTTCTCCACCCGCGCGCCGAACAGGTATTTCACGAGCGTCGCGCCGAGGCCCTTGATGACCTCGTCGGGCAGGAGCTTCACGACATAGATGGCGACGCCGACATTGACCACGCCGAGCACGACGAGGACGGTGCTGACGCTGGCCCCGGCACCCATGGCGAGCGAGGCGGCGACGGAGACCGACACCATCATCGCGGCGGAGATGATGTTGCTGCCGGCGATCGCCGAGGAGCGCGTGTCGTCGTCCGACTGGTCCTGCAGGATGGCGTAGAGCGGCACGGTGAAGAAGCCGCCGAAGGCGGCGATCGCCACCATGTCGAGCACCACGTGCACGCCTTCCCACGAGGCGATGAAGGCGGCGAAGCCGGTATCTGCGAGGCCCGGATGGGCGGCGCCGTAGGCGCTGGCGGAACCGGCGAGATCGACCAGGAAGATCGCCATGCCGAGCGCACCGAGCGGCACGTGGCGGGCGGAGATCTCGCCCTTGAGCATCTTCGAGACGCAGGCCGTGCCGGCGGCGATGCCGACCACGAAGGCGGCGATCAGGATGTTGGCGACATTGGCGGAGACGTTGAGCTGGCTCTTCGCCACCTCGGGGAAGACGGAAAGCACCACCAGCCCGACCGACCAGAACCAGGCAAGGCCTATCGCCGAGCGGAACAGGCGGACCCTGGCCATCACGGTCTTCACGGCGGCGAGCGCCGTCGTGAGCGGATTGAGGTCCACAGGCTCGTCGTGCTCGGTGGTGCCGACCGGCGGGATCATCCGGCTGACGGCGTAGGAGAGCCCGGCCAGGCCGAACAGAGTGCCGGCGATCATGCCCGTCAGGCCGTTGCCGGCGAGGAAGCCGCCGAACAGCAGCCCGAGCAGGGTCGCGACGAAGGTGGAGGATTCCAGCCAGGCGTTGGCGTCGATCAACTGGTCGCGGCGCAGCACCTGCGGCAGGATCGAATATTTCGCCGGGCCGAAGAAGGCCGACTGGGTGGAATAGGCAAACAGGCAGGCGAGCATCAGCGCGGCCGACTGGGTGAGCAGCGCGACACCGGCGAAGACCGCGAGCGCGATCTCGGCGAGCCGCGTGCGGCGGATGATGACGGCTTTCTCGAAGCGGTCGGACAAAGCGCCGGCGAGGCCGGAAGCCAGCACGAACGGCAGCACGTAGACCGCCGCCCCCGCCATCAGCGCCGCGTCGCTCGAAAGGCCGGCAACGCTGACGCCGCCATAGGCGACGAGGAAGGTGAAGGCGCTCTTCAGGACATTGTCGTTGAAGGCGCCGATCCACTGGGTGACGAACAGGGGGAGGAAGGTCCTGTCCCTGAAGAGTGCCGGTACGCTCATGCCTGTCCCCCTTTCCGCTTGCCGGAACCGCTACACGCGGAAGGTTAAGGTTCGGTCTTTTCGCGGCCGCAAATGCGATTGAATGAACACTGTTCATTTCGATATAGCGCATTTTTGAACAATGTTCAAGACCATGGCCCGGCACCCGAAAACGCGGTTTATCGATCGTTAACGATTTCTTCCGCGCGGCCGTGGATCAGACCTCCGCCCCTACCGCAGCAAGCCGATCCGCTTGAAGAACCAGACCTGGGCAAGGCCGATCAGCACCAGTGCGGCGCAGACGATCAGGAAGGCCCAGGGATTCCCGCCGCCGGGGATGCCGCCGACATTGACGCCGAGCAGGCCGGTGAGCAGCCCCAGCGGCAGGAAGACGGCGGCGACGACGGCGAGCAGCAGCATGTGCCGGTTCATCGCCTCCGCGCGGCGGTCGGCCAGCTGGTCGTGGATTACCTGCGCGCGGTCGCGGATGGCGTCGAGGTCCTCGCCGAGCCGCGTCACCCGCTCCGCCGCCTCGCGCACGCGCGAGCGCTCGCGGTCGCCGAACCATGTGAGGTCCTCGATCTCCAGCGTCGTCAGCGCATCGCGCTGCGGCACCATGAACCGGCGCAGCATGATCGCCATGCGCCGCACGTTGGCAAGCTGTCCGCGGTCGATCTCGGCCGACTGGTCGAGCACCTGTTCTTCCAGCCCGTCGACCTGCTCGTTGAGCGCGGCCACCGTCGGCTCCGCCCGGTCGGCCAGCCTTAGCGCCAGCTTGGCGACGAGATCGCCGGGGCTGACCGGCGCCTGGTTGCGCTCGATCGCCTCGAACATGTCGCGCACCGCCCTGAGCGGCCGGCGCCAGACGCCGATGACGCGCTTTTCCTCCACCCACAGCCGGACGGAGACCATGTCCTCCGGCTCGGCGCCCGGATTGAGATTGACGCCGCGCAGGTTGAGCATCGCGCCGTCGCCGATCACGGTGCAGCGCGGCCGTGTCTCGTCGGCGGTCAGCGCGTCGATCACGAAGGGATCGAGATCGGACTGCCTGAGCCAGTCGTCGGCCTGCGGATTGTCGCGCTCCAGGTGGATCCTGGCGAAGGCGACCTGGTTGTCTCCCTCGCGCCGGTCGCCGAGCTCGGAAAGCGGGACCGGCTCGGCGCCGC
Source organism: Afifellaceae bacterium (assembly GCA_035465195.1). Classification (GTDB taxonomy): domain Bacteria; phylum Pseudomonadota; class Alphaproteobacteria; order Rhizobiales; family Afifellaceae; genus CAMYKZ01. The sequence goes on from DATHRP010000417.1 coordinate 5,722, forward strand.
CCTCACCGTCGAAAATGTAGCTGACGACCGACGGCAGTACAGGCGGGCCGTCCGCCGGTGCCGCGTCGCGCCTGGATCTCGCCATCGTCTGCCCCTCCGCTGGGCGATCCGCTGCACCGGTACGAGGCCGGCCGCGAATCTGAGGTCGCGCACAGTCTACCGGAGACTGAGACGATGCGCGCCCCTGCGAAAACGAAACGCGGGATATGCCGAACTCACTTGCCGGGCGGGGAATCCGCCGCGGTGTTCGCCTGCCCGTCCGCGGTCACGCCCAGCGAACCCGACCGGACGTGCAGGTCGCGCTGCGGGAACGGGATCTCGATGCCGTGCTCCTCGAACGCTTCGACGATGGCGAAGCGCACGTCGGTTGACACGATCGGCAGCTTGAGAATGTCGCTCAGGTGGAAGCGCAGCTCGAAGTCGAGCGAGCTGTCGCCGAAATTCGTGAACACGACGAACGGCTCGGGATGCTTCAGGATCATGGTGTTCTCCCGCGCGATCTCGAGCAGGATCTCCCGCACCTTCCTGATGTCCGATCCGTAGGCGACGCCGACGGCGATATCGATACGGCCGCCGCGGTACTTGTGGGTCCAGTTGCCGACGACGCTGTTGATCAGCTCCGAGTTGGGCACGATCATCGTCTGGCGCTGGAAGGTCTCGATCTCCGTCGCCCGCACGCTGATCTTCTTGACGAATCCGGCCGTGCCGCCTGTTTCGACCCAGTCGCCGACCTTGATCGGCCGCTCCACCAGCAGGATCAGGCCGGAAACGAAATTGCTGACAATATTCTGCAGGCCGAAGCCGATGCCGATCGACAGCGCACCGGCGACGATCGCCAGGCTGGAAAGATCGATGCCCGCCGAGGTAACGGCGAACAGCGCCGCCAGTGCGAAGCCGAAATAGCCGACGCCGGTCTTGATGGAATCGCGCACACCGCTGTCGATATTGCTGCGCGGCAGCACGCTGGTGCCGAGCCATTTCTGGATCAGCTTGGTGATGACCACGCCGATGGCAAAGATGAGCAAGCCGAGCAGCAGGCCGGAGAAGGAAATCCTGACCGCCCCGATCTGGAAGCCGGAGAAGGCCCTGCCGAACCAAAGCGCGATATCCTCCGGTTGCGAGCCCCATTGCAGCAGGATCAGCGGCGTTCCGAGCAGCAGCACCAGGACGATGAACAGTATCCCGGCGACGATGCCGAGCTGCTCGATCGTATGCGGCTGCAGCGAAAGCCTGTCCTGCAGCACCCGGCCGAAGCGGGACTGCGCGAGCAACCCCTCCGAGCCGATCTGCCGGCCGGCGAGAATGCCGATATACATGGTGATCAGGATGGCGCCGGTGACGACGATCTGCTGGGCGGCGAACCGCGCAAGGCCGATATAGCCGGCCATCGCCGTGACGATGATGAAGACGCCGATGAGCAGCAGCGGCGCGGATATCCATCTCGGCCAGCCGACCGCGGTTCCGTCCTCGTCGGAGATGCCGGCGCGGGTCAGCGCGATGACGATGATGACCGCCCCGAACAGTAACGCCGCGAACAGGCTCTTCGACACCGTGAGCGGCAGCGGCGCGGAAACGATCTCGTTGAGGCTGCCGAGAAACGCGTCGGCGCCGTAGATGCAGGCCATCGCCGTGGTCAGGAACAACAATTTACCGGCGGCCGCCGAATGCACACCGACGAGCCGCCAACGCGGATCGCGCGGCGCCAGTATCGCGCGGGCGAGGTTGTAGACGAAGAAAATTCCGGCCAGCGCCGGGAACAGGGCAGCCGCGATGCGGTGGATGCTGGGGCTGAGGATCTCGAAATAATCGTAGAGCCAGAATGTCACCGCCAGGAACACGGCGAACACGAGGCTCGGCAGGATGGCCGACCAGAAGGCAATGACGATCTTGGAAAAATAGGATGGCTGGGTGACAGCCGGATTACGGAAGAGCAGCGAGGCGAACATGCGGCGGATCGCCAGGAACATGGCGAACGCCAGGATGAAGGCGCCAATCGTCGACAGGGCGAACTGCAGCGGTTTCGTCCTGACCACGAAGGTGAGCCAGTTGGAGACCAGCACGTAGAGCGACGCCGCCTCGCTCCGCGACGCGCTCCACGTCTCCTGCAGCAGTGACCGGTCGATCTGCGTGCGCTTGAACAGGGCCTCGGTGAACGCCGCCCGCCGCCGCTCGGCGATCCGCTCCACCGTGGCCGCGATCGCCTTGTCGGCATCCGCGATCCGGCCGGAGACCACGGCCAGCGCCGCCTTTTCGTCGGCGAGCACCTGCCGCTCCTCCGCGACCGACGGCGGGTCGGCCGCGCCTTCCGAGGCCGGTGCGATCTGGTCGATGCGTGCATTGATGTCGGCGAGGCGCTGCTCGACCGCGGCGTTGACTGCCTGAAGGTCTCGCGCCAGCCCGTCGAGCTTGACGCGAGCGCTGGCCAGCGTCTGGTCGTCGACAGTTTCCGCGTTGGACAGCCTTTCAACGAGTGCCGCCGCCCGGGCAATGGATTCGATCTGGCCGGATGCGTCCTGTGCAATCCCGGCCTGGCTGCCGGTTCCGCCCGGGCCCTGTGCGCCGGCAGAGTGCCAGCCGGCCGGCACGACAGCGAGAAGCACGAGACAGGCGAAGACCCAGCCGCGTGCTGCGCGCCAGGGCGATACCATGTCCGCCCCAGTGTGCTTCACGATTTCGATCCGGCGTCGCCGAGCGCGTTCATCACGTCGCGCAGCTTCGTCTGCGCGCCGGTATAGTCGTCGCCTTCGCACAGGGCTTTCATCCCGGCCAGCTGGTCGCTTAGAGCCCGAAACGCCGCACTGTCGATGTTGGCGCGCACGATCGCTTCCTCCGCGCTCGCCAGTTCCGACATGCAGCTCTGCCGGTCGATGATTGCCCCGGCGGCAAATGCCGGCAAGATCAACGCCGGGACAAGCGACACGGCGATGGCGGCCGAACGCATCGGTCGAAGGCAGTGCAGGCCGGGCAGCCGGGCAGAAACGCTGATATTCATCCTGTTCTCACATGTTGGCCGGAAGCGCATGGTCGCGTCCGGACCGGTTCGATCATAGCAGATATGGAAGTCACGTCGTTTCGGCAAGCGCGCTCGCCCGGTCTGACACGGGTGCACATACTCCCGGGGCCTGTTGCGGGTCAGCCGTTCAACCCTGCCGCCTCGGCGCCGGTGACGATGTCGAGCAGCTCGGAGGTGATCTCTTCCTGCCGGAGCACACGCTCGCGCGCGCCGAGTTTTTCGAGCCGGTCGTCGATCGTGTCCTCGGCGGCGCGCATCACCGCCAGTCGCTCGACATTCTCGCTGGCCATCGCTTCCATCAGCGCATGCAGGTTTTCGGCCAGCACATATTCGCTGCCGAGCCTGGCGAGCAGGCGGACTGACTCGAGATGGTGCAGCGGCTCCGGACCGGTCGTGCCGCTTTCCATCAGCCGGGGATCGAGCGGCAGGTTGCTCCGCGGCGGATCGTGTCCCGCGTGCCGATCGCCGGTGAGTCCGGTTTCGCCATCAAATCGTCAGCTTTGATCATTATCGGTTGGGACTCGGAAATTGGCCAATCCGCTGAACTGCAC
>DATHRP010000418.1:0-7307 GCA_035465195.1 Afifellaceae bacterium
GAACAGGCCGGAGGCCGGGCAGGGCGCCAGGAACGAGAAGTCGTAGTGCTTGGCGAGCGTCGCGATGGACATGAAACCGGCGATCTCGGGCCGGCGCATCAGCAACTGCATGCCGATCCACGCGCCAAAGGAGAAGCCGGCAATCCAGACCCCGCGGGAGTCCGGATGCAGGGTCTGCACCCAGTCGAGTGCGGCCGCCGCGTCCGACAGCTCGCCGACACCATGGTCGAAATAGCCCTGGCTGCGGCCGACGCCGCGGAAATTGAACCGCAGAGCCGTAAAGCCGCGCTGCTGGTACATCCAGAACAGCCGGTAGACGATCTGGTTGTTCATGGTGCCGCCGAACCGCGGGTGCGGATGCAGGATGATGGCGATCGGAGCGGTCTTCTCCGTCCCCGGCTGATATCGGCCCTCAAGCCGGCCGTCCGGCCCGGTGAAAATGACTTCAGGCATAAATGGGTCTACTTCCTGTCACTAAGGTGCAATCGGGCCGATCCGACACCGTCCGCTTTCTTGACACGGTGGAAGCGCAAACCTACAACCCAGTTTGGAATTATTCAAAACTAGCTCAATGGGCATGCGCTGCCGACTGCGATTGGGGCCGTATCTAAACACCAAACGCGAGGCGCATTTCAAGAGTTTAGATGGGTCGCCGGCCAACCGATGGTAAAAACGCCGCTCAATTTCGATGAAAATGCTGGAGCCCGGCTTCTGGCCGACGCCAGGGAAGCGATAATCGACGCGCTGGACGGCTCGGCGAACGCCTCGTCCGTCCATACGTCAGGCCGCAAGGCCCGTGCTATCATCGAGCGGTCGCGCGAATATGTAGGTGGCCTGTGCGGCGCGGACAAGGATAGTGTCGTCTTTACCTCAGGCGCGACGGAAGCGGCCAGCCTGGCGCTGTCTCCGGCGATCCTGCGCGGTAGGGAAGTGCTGCCGGTCGGCCGGCTCTATGTCGCTGCCACCGAACATCCCTGCGTCCTCTCCGGCAACCGCCTTGCCGACCGCCTGACAATCCTGCCCGTCGACGGCGACGGCCTGATCGACCTGGCCGTTCTGGCGCGGCACCTCGAAGCGCACGATCCGGCCGACGGCGTGCCGATGGTCGCCGTGATGCTGGCCAACAACGAGACCGGGGTCATCCAGCCGGTCGCGGCGGCGGCCGACCTCGTTCATGACCAAGGCGGCTTCATTTTCTGCGACGCCGTCCAGGCCTTCGGCCGTATACCGGTCGACATCGGCGATCTCCGCGTCGATTTCCTCGGCGTCTCGTCGCACAAGATCGGCGGGCCGCAAGGCGCCGGAGCGTTGATCCTTGCCAGTCCGGACACGCGCCCGGTCCCGCTTCTGACAGGTGGCGGCCAGGAGAGGGGGCTTCGCGCCGGCACCGAAAATGTTGCCGCAATAGCCGGATTCGGAGTTGCCGCCGGGCGGGTTATGGACCATGTAGAGTATAAGGAATCCGTGGCGCGGATGCGCGACCGACTGGAAGCCGGTATTCGGCGGATTTCGCAGGATGTGCAGTTCGCCGGCGCAGTAGCGCCGCGCCTTCCTAACACCGCGATGTGCGTCGTCCCCGGCCTGGCTGCGGAGACCGCCGTCATCGCGTTCGATCTGGAGGGTGTCGCCGTATCGTCGGGATCGGCATGTTCGTCCGGAAAGGTCGCGCCGAGCCATGTGCTCCAGGCGATGGGTTTTCCGGAAGACCTTGCCGGCAGCGGCATCCGGATCAGCCTCCCGGCTGATGTGACGGAGGCCGATATCGACCATTTTCTTTTGGTCTGGCAGTCGGTCGACCGCCGGCTCAGACCGGACAAGGCAGCCTGATCCGGCGCCAGCCGGCCCGACTGCCACAAGCGGCCGCAAGCGGCCAACAGAATTGATCCAAACCGGCGGCCCTTGAAGCCGCGCAGGAGGAATGATATGCCCGCTGTTCGCGAGACCATTGAACAGGTCAAGGCGATTGACGTCGACAAGTACAAGTACGGCTTCGTCACAGACATCGAATCCGAAAAGGCGCCGAAGGGCCTGAACGAGGATATCGTACGGTTCATCTCGGCGAAGAAGAACGAGCCGGAATGGATGACGGAATGGCGGCTGGAGGCTTTCCGCCGCTGGTTGACCATGGATGAGCCGACTTGGTCGCGCGTCCACCATCCGAAGATCGACTTCCAGGACCTGCACTATTACTCCGCGCCGAAATCGATGAGCGGACCGAAGAGCCTCGACGAGGTCGACCCGGAATTGCTGGAGACCTACGCCAAGCTCGGCATCCCGCTGAAAGAGCAGGAGATCCTGGCCGGTGTGCGCAAGGCCGGCGAACCGAGCGAGTATGACGGTGGCTCAGGCAGCGAATATTCCTCGGGCAAGGTCGCCGTCGACGCCGTCTTCGACAGCGTCTCGGTGGTCACCACCTTCAAGGAGGAACTGGCCAAGGCCGGCGTCATTTTCATGCCGATCTCCGAGGCGATCAAGGAGCATCCGGCGCTTGTGAAGAAGTATCTCGGCTCCGTCGTTCCGGTGACCGACAATTTCTATGCGACGCTGAACTCGGCAGTCTTCTCCGACGGTTCGTTCGTCTACATTCCGGAGGGCGTGCGCTGCCCGATGGAGCTGTCGACCTATTTCCGCATCAACGAGCAGAACACCGGCCAGTTCGAGCGCACGCTGATAATCGCCGACAAGGGTGCATACGTCTCCTACCTCGAGGGCTGCACCGCACCCATGCGCGACGAGAACCAACTCCATGCCGCCGTGGTCGAACTCGTGGCGCTGGAGGACGCCGAGATCAAGTATTCGACGGTGCAGAACTGGTATCCGGGCGACAAGGAAGGCAAGGGCGGCGTCTACAATTTCGTTACCAAGCGCGGCGACTGCCGCGGCGACAATTCCAAGATCTCCTGGACCCAGGTCGAAACCGGCTCGGCGATCACCTGGAAGTATCCGTCCTGCATCCTGCGCGGGGACAATTCGGAAGGCGAGTTCTACTCGATCGCCATCTCCAACGGTCACCAGCAGGTCGATTCCGGCACCAAGATGATCCATCTCGGCAAGAACACGAAGAGCCGGATCATCGCCAAGGGTATCGCGGCCGGCTATTCCGACAGCACCTATCGCGGCCTGGTTTCGTGCCACCGCAAGGCCTCGGGCGCGCGCAATTTCACACAGTGCGACTCGCTGCTGATCGGCGACAAGTGCGGCGCCCACACGATCCCCTATATCGAGAGCAAGAACGCCTCGGCGATCTTCGAGCACGAGGCCACGACCTCGAAGATCTCCGACGACCAGATGTTCTACTGTGTGCAACGCGGCATGAACGAGGAAGAGGCGGTGGCGCTGATCGTCAACGGCTTCGTGCGCGACGTCATCCAGAAGCTTCCTATGGAGTTCATGGCCGAAACCCAGCGGCTGATCGGCATCAGTCTGGAAGGCAGCGTCGGCTGACGCGACGGCATTTGCGGAAACTTATAAACATGAATGATGGCCAGCAGTTCATCCCACGATAGCCTGCCGGCCGCCCGAGGGAAAAAGAGACAATGCTTGAAATCAGAAATCTGCACGTCCGGATTGCCGAGGACGAGACGGAGATCCTCCGTGGCATCGACCTGAAGATCGGCAAGGGCGAGGTGCATGCCATCATGGGACCGAACGGCTCCGGCAAGTCGACGCTGTCCTATGTGCTTGCCGGCAAGGACGATTACGAGGTGACCGAGGGCGAGATCGTCTTCAACGGCCAGAACCTGCTGGAGATGGAGCCCGACGAGCGCGCCGCCGCCGGCGTTTTCCTGGCCTTCCAGTATCCGATCGAGATCCCGGGTGTCGGCACCATGACGTTCCTGAAGACGGCGATGAACGCGCAGCGCAAGGCGCGCGGCGAGGAGGAACTGACCACGCCGGACTTCATGCGTCGCGTGAAGGAAACGGCAAAAATGCTTCATATCTCACCGGATATGTTGAAGCGGCCGTTGAACGTCGGTTTTTCCGGCGGTGAGAAGAAGCGCAACGAGATCCTGCAGATGGCGCTGCTGCAGCCGACGCTCGCCGTGATGGACGAAACCGATTCCGGCCTCGACATCGACGCGCTGAAGGTGGTTGCCGACGGTGTCAACGCGCTACGCGGTTCAGACCGCTCGTTCCTCGTGATCACCCACTATCAGCGGCTGCTCAATCACATCGTGCCGGACTTCGTCCATGTGCTGTCGGCAGGCAGGATCGTCCGCTCCGGCGGCAAGGAGCTTGCGCTGGAGCTGGAAGAGAGGGGCTACGCCGATTACGTCGGGGAGGCGGCCTGACATGGCGACGCCAACCCGACTGCTCGAGACGGCGGCCGAAAAGGCGCTCGCCGGTCATTTCGAGGCGATTCCCGAGGACGACCCGATCCGCGATGTGCGCGCGACGGCCTTCGATGTCCTGAAGGAGAAGGGCCTGCCGCACCGCCGCGTGGAAGAGTGGAAGTACACCGACCTTCGCACGCTGCTGAAGGACGTGCCGGCGCCCGCTGCGCCCGGCGATATCGAACGGGCCCGTGCGATCCTGGCGGAGACCGATCCGCTGGCCGATCTCGCCGGCAGTCGGATCGTTTTCGTGAACGGCCATTTCGTGCCCTCGCTCTCCGACATGTCGGCGATTGCCGACCAGGTGGAGTTCGCCTCGCTGGGCCGCTTCCTGGCCGACGGCGGCGCGATCTTCGAGCGCTTCGACATGATCGACCCGGCGGAGGCGCCTATCTTCGCGATGAACAGCGCCTTCATGGCCGACGGCGCGGTGATCAACATCAAGGCGGAAGCAGTGCTGGACAAGCCGCTTCACCTGGCGCACCTATTTGTAGGCGCCGATGCCGGCCTGCAGACGTTGCGCAACCTCGTGTCGATCGAAAGCGGCGCGAAGGCGACCATCTTCGAGACGTATCACGGTCCGGACGACGTCGCGTATCTCACCAATACGGTTTCGCAGGTCCATGTCGCCGACGGCGCGGAGGTTCGCTGGATCAAGCTGGTGGAAGAGGGTGGTGCGGCGACGCATCTGGGCTTGGCGATGCCGCGGCTCGATGCGAACGCGGTGTTCGATCCGTTCACCTATACCGCCGGTCCGGTACTGACGCGCAACGAGATGCGGCTCACCTTTTCCGGTTCGCATTCCAACGCCGGCATCCGCGGAGCGATCCTGGTGCGGGGCAACAGCCACGCCGATTTCACGCTCTTCGTCGACCACGCTGTGCCGGACTGCAAGAGCCGGGAATATTTTAAGTCGGTCATCGACGACACCGCCCGCGCGGTCTTCCAGGGCAAGATCGTCGTCCGTCCCGACGCGCAGCGCACCGACGGCCAGATGATGAGCCAGGCTCTGCTGCTCGACGAGGGCGGAGAGTTCGACAACAAGCCGGAACTGGAGATCTTCGCCGACGACGTGGTCTGCGCCCACGGCGCGACCTGCGGCCAGATCGACGAGGACGTGCTGTTTTTCCTTCGCTCGCGCGGTATCGGCGAGGAAGAGGCCGAACAGTTGCTCGTCCAGGCGTTCCTGGCCGAAGCAATCGAGGAGATCGGCGACGAGGCGATCGAAGAGGTGCTGGAAGCCCGGACCCGCAAATGGCTGGGCATGACCGAGGTAGTTGAGTGACGCCCCAGGGCGGGAAAGCAGGCTGATGCAGCAGGCAGCGAAAGACGTCAAAGCCTACGATGTGGAGGCGATCCGGAGGGATTTCCCGATCCTGTCGCGCACCGTCTATGGCAAGCCGCTGGTCTATCTCGACAACGGCGCCTCGGCACAGAAGCCGCAGGCGGTGATCGACAAGATCTCCGAGACCTATTCCAACGAGTACGCCAACGTCCACCGCGGTCTGCACTATCTCTCAAACGCCGCAACCGATGCCTATGAAAAGGCCCGGGAAACCGTGCGCGCGTTCCTCAACGCCCCGTCGGTCGACGAGGTGATCTTCACCCGCTCCTCGACCGATGGCATCAATCTTGTCGCCCAGTCGTTCGGCGGCATGCGGATCGGCGAGGGAGACGAGATCGTCATCTCCATCATGGAGCACCATTCCAACATCGTGCCGTGGCATTTCCACCGCGAGCGCCGCGGCGCGAAGCTGGTCTGGGTCGATATCGAGGAGGACGGCAGCTTCAGCCTGGAAAAGTTCGAAGTGGCGCTCACCGACCGCACCAAGATGGTGTCGGTGCTCCACATGTCGAACGTCACGGGCACGGTCGTGCCGATCAGGGAGGTCTGCCGGATCGCCCACGCGCGCGGCATACCTGTGCTGGTCGACGGCAGCCAGTCGGCCGTGCACATGCCGATCGATGTCCAGGATCTCGGCTGCGATTTCTTCGTCTTCACCGGCCACAAGACCTACGGGCCTTCGGGCATCGGCGTGCTGTGGGCCAAGAAGGAGCATCTGGACGCCATGCCGCCCTATATGGGCGGCGGCGAGATGATCCTCGACGTGACAGAGGACAACGTCACCTACAACGACCCGCCGCACCGCTTCGAGGCCGGTACGCCGCCGATCGTCCAGGCGATCGGACTGGGCGCGGCACTCGATTACATGCAGCGCGTCGGACGCGCGGCGATCGTCGAGCACGAGGCGGATCTGGCGGCTTATGCGCAGGAGCGGCTGTCTGCGATCAATTCGCTCAGGATTTTCGGCAACGCGCCGGGCAAGGGCGCGATCTTCTCGTTCGAGATCGAGGGCGTGCACGCCCACGACATCTCGATGATCATCGACCGCGAGGGCGTGGCCGTGAGAGCCGGTACGCACTGCGCCCAGCCGCTGCTTTCGCGCTACGGCGTGACGTCGACCTGCCGGGCCTCGTTCGGCATGTACAATACCCGGGCGGAGGTCGACGCCCTTGCGGAAGCGCTGACAAAAGCCCACACTTTCTTTGCATGACGCCATCCGGCGCGCATGAGGTTGAAAATGGCTGAAGACGCACTGACGGAAGACACGGTCGCCGAGGAGGCGCAGCCGAACGTCGCGGAATTCGAGGGTTCCGCGATCCCGGCTGACGAACTGGAACGGCTGACGGGCGACATCGTGACGGCGCTGAAATCCGTCTACGATCCGGAAATCCCGGCCGACATCTACGAGATCGGCCTGATCTACAAGGTCGATATAGACGACAGCCGTCACGTCAAGATCGACATGACGGTGACGGCGCCGGGCTGCCCGGTCGCCGGCGAGATGCCGATCTGGGTGGAGAACGCCGTCGCTTCCGTGCCCGGCGTGTCGGGTGCGTCCGTGAACATGGTGTTCGATCCGCCCTGGTCGCCGGACCGCATGTCCGATGAGGCCAAGATGGCGATCGGCT
>DATHRP010000419.1:0-2064 GCA_035465195.1 Afifellaceae bacterium
ACATTGCGGACGGGCATTCGGGGCGGGCACTCCATGAGCGAACAGATCATCCTTCACCTGGCGATCTTCGTCGCCTCGTTCCTGCAGGGCGCCATCGGCATCGGCTTCGGCGTCATCGCCGGACCGGTGGTTCTGATCGTCATGGACGACGGCGCGGCGATCCAGGTCTCCATTATCCTGAGCTTCGTCAGCGCCATCATGCTGGCACCGGCTGCGCGGAAGGACGCCGACACGGCGCTGCTGAAGCCGGTCTTCGCCGGCTCGCTCGTCGGTGCGCCGCTCGGCATCGCGCTGTTCGGCCTGATCGGCGTCGGCACGCTGAAGCTTCTCGCCGCCGCCGCGGTGGCCTTCATGGCGCTGGTCGCCTCCGGACTGTCCGCCCGCCTGCGTCGCCCGGGCGACCAGCCGGCCACGCCCGGCCCGCTGGCGCGGGGAACCGTCGGCATCGTCTCCGGTTTGATGAACACCGCGCTCGCCATGCCCGGCCCGGTCGTCGCGGCGTTCATGTCGACCCTGGACAGCGGCAAGCTTGCCACGCGCGCGACCACTCTGGTCCTGTTCGTGCTGACCTACCCAATCGCCTATGCCTTCCAGTGGGCCGTCGCCGGCCGCTCGGACGCCGCACTGGCGCTGAGCCTCTGGCTGGCGCCGACGACCGTGGTGGGCGTGATCGCCGGCCGCCTCTCCGTTCCGCTGATCAGCGAGCGCCTGTTCCGCAGGATCATCGTCGCGATCCTGGTCGCGACGGCACTGGCTTTGCTCCTGAGCCTCTGACGGCAGGGCCGGAGAGACCTACCCCCGCGCGCCGAAGATCGCGCTGCCGACCCGCACATGGGTGGCGCCGAATGCTATCGCCGTCTCGTAATCGGCGCTCATGCCCATCGACAGGCCCTCGACGCCGCATTCCTTCGCAAGCTTGGCGAGCAGCGCGAAATGCGGTCCCGGGTTCTCGTCGAACGGCGGGATGCACATCAGCCCGGATATCGTAAGCCCGTGCTCCGACCGGCAGCGGTCCACGAAGGCGACGGCCTCGCGCGGCGGCACGCCGGCCTTCTGCTCCTCCTCTCCGGTATTGACCTGGACAAAGAGCTGCGGCTGCCGGCCCTGCTTCTCCATCTCCTTCGCCAGCGCGCCCGCGAGCTTTTCCCGGTCGACGGAGTGGATCGCATCGAAGAGCCCGACGGCGTCCTTCACCTTGTTGGTCTGCAGCGGGCCGATGAGGTGCACCGAGACTTGTCCGTAACGCTCCAGCAGACCCGGCCACTTGCCCATCGCCTCCTGCACCCGGTTCTCGCCGAAGACGGTTTGCCCAGCCTCGAGCACCGGCTCGATCTCCGCCGCGTCGAACGTCTTGGATACGGCGATCAGCGTCACCGAGCCCGCCTCGCGCCCGGCCGAGCGTTCCGCCGCGGCAATCACCTCCTTCACCGCCTGAAGCCGTTCGCGGGCATCGGTCATGCTGTGCTCCTGCATTCGGTCCAGATTCGCGGTAGCACGAGCCGCCGGAAGGGGCAAAGCCGCTCGCGCCTCTTTTCCTGTTGTGCCTGGCAAACAGACGATTATGGTGTGCCCGCTTCTTCAGGACGCACCGTTCAGCCCGATTCCGGAGACCTGGTTCACATGAATATCGATCTGCTGCGCCGCCTTTGCGAGACGCCCGGCGTGCCCGGCCATGAGGACCGGGTGCGCGACCTGATCCGCTCGGAGGTCAAGACCCTGTTCGACGACGTCAGCATCGATCCGATGGGCTCGCTGCTCTGCCGCCGCGACCCGCGCAAGAAGGTGAAGACACCGAAGAAGGTCATGCTGCTCTGCCACATGGACGAAATCGGCTTCCTGGTGTCGCACATCACCGACAAGGGCTTCATCTATGTACACCCGGTCGGCGGCTTCGACCCGCGCAACCTGTTCTCGCGCCGCGTGCTCGTCTCCACCGCCGGCGGCGACCTTAAAGGCGTCATGAATCCGGGCGGCCGGCCGGTCCACATCTCCACGCCGGAGGAGCGCAAGAAGGTGCCGGAGGTCTCCAACTTCGTCATCGATCTAGGCCTCGGCGAGAAGACG
>DATHRP010000420.1:0-3342 GCA_035465195.1 Afifellaceae bacterium
TGAAACAACCGTGCCGCAAGGCGCAGAGAGGGAGGAAACATGTTGAAAACTCTGATCAGGACACTCATGGCCGCATCGGCGGTCGCCGGGTTAACGGCCGCCGCCGCGGCTCAGGGCAAACCACTGGTGATCGGCATCACGTCGGATGCCAGCGGCCAGTATGCCAATTCGGGCGCTTCCGACAGGCGCGGCATGCTGATGGCGATCGAGGAATTCAATGCCAAGGGCGGCGTGCTCGGACGTAAAATCGAAACCATCCATATCGATACCGAAACGACGCCCGCCACCGGATCGCGCGTGGCCGAACGCATGATCACACGCGACAAGGTCGGCTTCCTGATCGGCGCCGTCTCGTCCGGCGTCGCCAACGCCATTTCACAGGTGGCGCAGAAGCACGGCGTCATCTACCTGAACACCAACTCCTCGTCCCCGACCGAATCGGGCGAAAACTGCCACAGGGTGAAGTTCGTCTGGGACGGCAACGGCACCAATTTCTCGCAGGCCGCGGTCAAGAACGCGATCGATTCATTCGGCCAGGACTGGCTGCTTCTGACCAACGACTACGTCTGGGGTCACAACACCTCCGCCGCAACGCGCAAGCTGGTGGAAGCCAACGGTGCAAAGATCGTCGACGAGATACTGGTGCCGCAGGGAACCCGCGATTTTTCCGCCGTTCTCCTCAAGGCGCAGCAGATCAATCCGAAGGTGATCGCCGCCGCGGTCGGCGGTGACGACCAGAAGGCGATGCGGACCCAGGTCGCGGACCTCGGCCTCGGCGAGAAATATGCATGGATCAACAACCAGCAGGACTGGCCGGACATTTACGGCTTGCCCAAGGAAAACCTGTTCGGCGTCTTCGGCACGACCTGGTACTACAAGCTCGACCTTCCGGGCGTCGACGATTTCGTCAAGCGCTACCAGGACATGTATCCGGACACGAGCATGAGGGTCCCGGGCAACGTCTTCTACAACGGCTACTGGGCGACCCGTTCCCTGCTGGAGGCCATCGAGAAGGCCGGCACGACGAACAACCATGCCGTGATCAAGGAACTGGAGCAGCTCAAGATCCCCGCCGAGGTGCGCATGCAGCATCATGATGCCTGGATGAATCCGAAGACCCACCAGATGCAGCAGACTATCTACCTGGCGACGGCGAACCTGAAGGGCGAAGGGGACGACATGTTCACGATCCTCAGCAATTCCTCGCCGGAGAGCGTCGTCGACGCCGGAGCCGAGGCCTCCTGCAAGCTGGAAACGTTCGAGGACACGCCGGTCTACGAACCCTGATCGATCGTCCGCGAAGCCGACGGTGGTGGCCGGCGTCCAACACTCCTCCGGACGCCGGCCGCATCCATATCCGAACCGATCCGGGATCCAGCGATGGACTTTCTCAACGGCCTCCTTCCGCACATCGTCAACGGCCTTGCGCTCGGCGTTCTGTTTGCGCTGATCGCGCTGGGCTTCACGCTGATCGTCGGTGTCATGGAGGTGATCAACCTGGCACACGGGTCGTTGTTCGCGCTCGGCGCCTATATCGCGATGGTCGTCATCGATCCCGATCCCGCCGTAGCGGGCAGTCTTGTGGACACCTATCTCGGCCTGCCGCTCGCCGCGCGCTATGTGCTGGCGCTGCTGGTCGCGCCGCTTGTCGTCGCGGTCGTCGGCTTCGGCCTGGAAATCTGCCTGCGGCGAACCTACGGCAAGAAAAAGGAATACGGGTTGCTGCTGACGTTCGGTGCAGCGCTCGTCATCGAGGAAACCATCCGCCTGGTCTGGGGACCCGTCGAACAGACGCTTGATGTTCCGGCCCTCGTCACCGGCGCGTTCATCGCCGGCGACATGATCTATTCGAACTACCGCGTCTACGCGGCCCTTTTCGGGGTTTGCGCCATCGCGGTCGTCTGGCTGTTTCTCGACCGGACGCCCTACGGTGCGATCATCAAGGCGGGTGCCCACGACAGTGAAATGGTGCAGGCGCTCGGCATCAACCTGCCGCGCCTCAGGCTTCTGGTCTTCGGCTTCGGCGCCGGGCTCGCGGCGCTCGCCGGCATCATCCTGACTCCGATCTGGGGCCTGCGCCCGCATGTCGGCGTCGACGCGGTCATCCCGGCATTCCTGATCATCGTGCTGGGCGGCATCGGCAGCTTCTGGGGCGCGGTCGCCGGCGGCATCCTGGTCGGGCTGGCGGTCGGCATTACCGGAGCCTATGCGACCGACTGGTCGATCCTGTCGATGTACCTGCTCCTGATCTTCGTCCTGACGTTCCGCGCCCGCGGGCTGTTCGGCAAGAAGACGGCGCTGGAGGACTAGGATGCTGACGTCCAGCGGCAAAGCGCCAATCCTGCCGGGCCGGATGCTCGTGTTTTTCGCGGTGCTGTTCAGCTATCCGCTCTGGGCGCGCCATATCGGCCTATACGATTACATCGGCATCGAGATCGCCATCTGGATCATCTATGCACTCGGCTACAACCTGCTGCTCGGCTATACCGGCCTGCCCTCCTTCGGGCACGGCGCGTTCCTTGGCATCGGCGCCTATGGCTACGGACTGGCGCAACTCGAACTCGGCGCCGGCGTCTGGACGGCGCTGCTGATCGCGGTTGCCGCCGCCTCGCTTGCCGCGGCGCTTGCCGCGTGCCTGCTTTCGCACCGCCGCGGCATCTATTTCGCACTGATGACGATTGCGATCGGACAGGTCTTCTGGTTCATCGCCATCAAGCTGCACGGCGTGACCGGCGGCGAGGACGGCCTGCTCAACGTGCTGAGACCCGAGGTCAATCTCGGGGTGGCGAGCGTCAGCCTGAAGTCCAACGTCGCGCTCTACTATTTCGTCGCCGCGCTGCTCGCAGTCACCGTCCTGGTACTCTGGCGCTTCCTGCATTCGCCATTCGGATCGGCGATCCAGGCGATCCGGATGAACGAGACCAGGGCGCGGTTCGTCGGCTACCGCGTCTGGCTGGTCAAATGGACGGTCATCACCCTGTCCGGCGCATTCGCGGGGCTGGCGGGCGGCCTGTTCTGCATGACACAGGAAAGCGCCTATCCCGATATCATGAGCCTGCACGCCTCCGGGCTGGTCGTCATGATGGTGCTGATCGGCGGCGGCTTCGTGTCGTTCTGGGGTCCGGTGGTCGGCGTCATCGTCTATTTCCTGGCGCGCGACCTGCTCGGCTCGATCACCGAGACATGGCCTCTGTGGTACGGCCTGCTTTTCATGGCGGTCATGCTGTTCGAGCCGGAAGGTGTCGCCGGCGCATGGGGACGGATGTCGAAGCGCTTCTCCGGCATGTCCGGCTCATCGGTCGCGGCTCGGCGGGAGCAGTTGCCATGAGCTTCTTCCATGCC